>JAFZCF010000143.1 GCA_017552165.1 Clostridia bacterium | reverse complement strand
CCGATCTGCTCTCGCAGGCGGAGCATGACAAAAACGCCATGTCCGTGCTCGTCACGGACTCGGAGGAGCTCGCCTCCCTCGTGACATGCGAGATAGAGGAGCAGCTTTCACGGCTTTCGAGAGAAGAGATCGCGCGCGCTTCGATAGACAAAAACGGCAGGATAATAATAGTCAAAGACATGGCCGAGGCCGTAAAGGTCTCCGACAGGATCGCGCCCGAGCATCTCGAGCTCTGCGTGGCGGACCCGTTCGGGCTTCTCGGGTCGGTCGGCAACGCCGGATCGGTGTTCCTCGGGAGATACTGCCCCGAGGCGCTCGGAGACTATATGGCGGGTCCGAATCACACCCTCCCGACGAGCGGAACGGCGAGATTTTCGAGCCCCCTCTCGGTGGACGATTTCGTCAAGAAGACCCAGTACTGCTATTTTGACAGAGATTCCTTCCTCGGGATAGGCGACGACGTCCGCCGCTTTGCCGAGTGCGAAGGCCTCACCGCTCACGCCGAAAGCGCGAAAGCGAGGATGAAAAAATGAACCGCTTTCTTTCAAAGCGCAGGGCGTCGCTCGTCTCGTATGTTCCGGGCGAGCAGCCGAAGGACAGGCGGTATATAAAGCTCAACACGAATGAATCGCCGTATCCCCCGTCGGCAAAAGCGATCGAAAGCGCTGCTGAGGCGGCGAAAAAGCTCATGCTGTACCCGGATCCCGAGTACACCGCTCTGCGCGAGGCGATCGGCGAAACGTATTCCGTCGGTCCGGAGTGCGTGACCGTGGGGAACGGCTCTGACGAGATACTCAATTTCGCCTTCGCGGCGTTCTGCGGAGAAGGCGAAAGGCCGGCGGTTTTCCCAGACGTCACCTACGGATTTTACCCGATCTTTGCAAAACAGAATGGCGTTCCGTTCGTCACGGTGCCGCTGAACGACGATTTTTCGCTCCCCGCGGACATGACCGAGGGGGACGGATGCGTGTTCTTTATTGCCAACCCCAACGCGCCGACGGGCGTTTTCACCCCTGTCGGGAAGATAAGGGATGCGGCTCTGAGGCATCCGGACTCGCTCTACGTCATCGACGAGGCATACGTCGATTTCGGCGGCGAAAGCTGCGCGGGGCTCACGAAAGAGCTCGACAACGTTCTCGTTACCGGGACGTTTTCAAAATCGAGGTCGATGGCCGGCGCGCGGCTTGGATTCGGCATCGGCTGTCCCGGGCTGATTAAATGTCTTGACCTCATAAGGAATTCGATAAACCCTTATAACGTCAGCATGATGACGGCGGCGGCCGGGATAGGGTCGCTTTCAGACCCCGGATACACGGCGGAAAACTGCCGCAAAATCATTAAAAGCCGCGAAAGACTCACCTCGGAAATGAGAAAGGCCGGGTTTTACGTCACGGACTCGCTCGGCAACTTCGTATTCGCAAAACACCCGCATATCCCCGGCGCCGAGATATATTCGACCCTCAGGGACAGGGGGATCCTCGTGAGACATTTCGACGGGAAACGCATCGGAGACTATAACAGGATAACCGTCGGCTCCGAAGAAGAGGTTTCGGCGCTCATTGAGGCGCTTAACGTGATCATAAGAGAGAAAGGACTCGAAAAATGAGAACAGCGGAAATAAACAGAAAAACGCGCGAGACGGACGTCTCGCTGAGCGTTGCGCTCGACGGCGCCGGAGTTTCGGAAATAAAAAGCGGCAACGGATTTTTCGATCACATGCTCACGCTTTTCTCAAAGCACGGGGGATTTGATATATCGCTGTCGTGCGCCGGGGACGTCGAGGTGGATTTCCATCACAGCGCCGAGGATATCGGGATATGTCTCGGAAAGGCCTTCCGTCAGGCGCTCGGCGATTGCAGGGGCATTAAAAGATACGGCTCGGTGATACTCCCGATGGACGAGGCGCTCGTCATGACCGCCGTCGATATTTCGGGGAGGGGCTTTTCCGATATCAGGATAGAGCTTCCGTCCCGCCGCGTCGGCGATTTTGACACAGAACTCGTGAGCGAATTCTTCACGGCGTTTGCCCGCGAGGCGGCCCTTACTCTCCACGTCAGACAGCTCGCGGGTCTCAACACGCATCACATAATCGAGTGCTGTTTCAAAAGCGCGGCGCGCGCTCTGCGCGAAGCCTGCTCGGTGGACGGCTCTGACGTGCCGTCGACGAAGGGCGTGATCTGATGATAGCCGTCGTCGACTACGGCGTCGGTAATCTTTTTTCGGTCGTCAGGTCGCTCAGGGCGATCGGCGAGGACGCCGCGGTGACGGGCGACAGAGAGGAGCTCGACCGCGCGGACGGGATAATCCTTCCCGGGGTCGGTGCTTTCGGCGAGGCGGCCGAAAAACTCAGGGCGACCGGACTTGACGAATATCTGAAAAAAGCCGCCGCCGGCGGGCGGCCGCTGCTCGGGATATGTCTCGGTATGCAGCTGCTCTTTGACGAGGGGCTTGAGTTCGGTTCGCACAGAGGTCTCGGGCTGATAAGCGGCAGGGTAGTGCCGATGAGGGACAGGGTCCCCGCCGACGTAAAGATACCGCACATCGGCTGGAACGCTCTTGAGATAAGAAAAAAAGATTCCGCGCTCATGAAATACACGTCGGAGGGAGACTGTGTGTACTTTGTCCATTCCTATTACGCCGCGGACTGTGACGAAAACACCGTCGCCGTCGCCGACTATCATTTCCCGGTGACGGCCGTCGTTGCCCGCGACAACGTTTTCGGGTGCCAGTTCCATCCCGAAAAGAGCGGCGGCGTCGGGCTCGGGATACTCAGGGCCTTTTGCGAGATGGGAGGCGTGAGATGATAATTTTCCCGGCGATAGACGTTTACGGCGGCCGCGTCGTTCGGCTTTTTCAGGGCGATTACGGTCAAATGAAGATATATTCGGAGAGCCCCGTCGACACGGCGATGAAGCTTATGAGCGAAGGGGCGACCCATCTCCATATCGTCGACCTCGAGGGCGCCAGGACCGGCGGCACGCCGAACTTCGGTGTCATTACGTCGATAAAAAAACACACAGGTCTGTTCTGCGAGGTAGGCGGCGGGATACGCTCCGCCGAGGTGCTTGAACGGTACGCAGATGCGGGGATCGACAGGATGATCCTCGGCACGGCGGCGCTCGGCGATCCGGGATTTGCGGACCGCGCCGTCGGGCTTTACGGCGACAGGATCGCCGTTTCGGTGGACGCGCGGGACGGATTCGTTTCGGTAAACGGATGGACCGAGAAGACGGACAGAGACGCCGTCGGTTTCTGCCGTGAACTGAAAGAAAAAGGCGTAAAGACGGTCATATGTACGGATATTTCCCGTGACGGCGCCATGAAGGGAGCCAACCACGGGCTTTACAGAAAGATCGGCAGGACCGGTCTTGACGTCATCGCCTCGGGCGGGGTCAGCTCCGCCGGAGACATAAGAAAGCTCGCGCGCGCCGGCGTTTACGGCGCGATCGTCGGAAGGGCTTACTACGAAGGCGCGCTCACTATCGCGGAGGCAACGGAGGCGGCATGCTTGCAAAAAGGATAATCCCGTGTCTCGACGTCAGGAACGGCAGGGTCGTCAAGGGAGTGAACTTTGAAAATCTCAGGGACGTTTCGTCTCCCGTTGAGCTTGCCGAAAGATACGTCGCCGAGGGGGCGGATGAGCTCGTATTCTACGATATCACGGCCTCGGCCGAGGGGAGATCGCTGTTTCTCGACGTTCTGAGAGAGACCGCGGAAAAGGTTTTTATCCCCCTGACCGTCGGCGGAGGGATAAACTCCGTCGCGGATTTCGAGGCGGTCCTCGGGTGCGGAGCCGACAAGGTTTCGGTAAACTCCGGCGCAATAAGGGACCCGTCGCTTATCTCCGAGGCGTCAAAGCGCTACGGGAGCCAGTGCGTCGTTATCTCGGCGGACATCAGGCGCGTTGGCGGTGAATTCAGGGTCTTCGCCAAGGGCGGCCGCGTGGATACCGGCATCGAGGCCGTCGGATGGATAAAAGACTGCGTGGATCGCGGCGCCGGCGAGGTCGTCCTCAATTCGATGGACACGGACGGCGTGAAGGGCGGCTTTGATATTGAGATGCTCTCGGCTGTCTGCGGCGTCGTCGACGTTCCGGTAATCGCCTCGGGAGGCGCCGGAGGAATAGATGATTTCATAGAACTGTTCAGGGCGCTGCCCCGCGTGGACGCGGGACTCGCGGCGTCTGTCTTCCATTACGGGGAGGTCTCCATCCCCGAGCTCAAACGCAGAATGGCCGCGGCGGGCATCCCCGCGCGGATAATATGAGGTTGGTATGCTTAACAGGGAATGCAAGGAAAAACTGAAATTCGATAAAAACGGGCTCATCCCGGCGGTCGTCAGGGACGCCCGCACCGGGCGTGTGCTGACGCTGGCCTACATGAGCCGCGAATCGCTCGATATCACGCTCGAAAAGGAGCTGACCTGCTTTTTCAGCCGGTCGCGAAACGAGCTTTGGCTCAAAGGCGAGACGAGTGGGAATTATCAGCACGTGGTGTCGATAACCGCCGACTGCGACTTCGACTCGCTGCTCGTCGACGTGATACCGGACGGCCCCGCATGTCATCTCGGGACCGAATCGTGCTTTGAAAACAATCTTTTCGGCAGCGAAAAGCTCGGCGGTTTTTCGGTAGACGGGCTGGCGCAGCTGCTTGCGGAGAGAAACGCGACGCGCCCCGAGGGCTCCTACACGACATATCTTTTTGAAAAGGGCCGCGACAAGATCCTCAAAAAGGTCGGCGAGGAGTGTACCGAGGTCATTATAGCCGGAAAGGCGGACGACAAGAGAGAAACGGTCTACGAGATCGCCGACCTCGCATATCACGTTCTCGTGCTCATGACGGACATGGGGATCTCGGTCGACGACGTGAGGAAGGAGCTCGCCTCCCGCCACGTAATAGATCACAAGGTCAAGCAGGAGAAAATGACCTGATGCCGGCGCCCGTAAACCGTCTGACCGATCTCCACGTTCACAGCAGATACAGCGACGGGGCCGACATCCCGGAGGATATAATCGTCAGCGCGATAAAACTCGGCGTAAAGACGCTCGGCTTTTCCGATCATTCGTTCACGGAGTTCGACACGTCGTACTGCATGAAAAAGGAAAAGACCGCTGAATACGTTTCCGAGATAAGGTCGCTTGCCGAAAAGTATTCGGGAGAGATATGCGTCCTGTGCGGCATAGAGCAGGATCTCTTTTCGGGACAGCCCGACGGGGGATACGATTACGTCATCGGCTCGGTACACTATTTCCGGCTCGGAGACGAGTATATTCCCGTGGATCTCAACGCGAAAACGCTGCTTTACGCGGCGGAAAAGTATTTCGGCGGGGACATGATCTCCCTTGCCGAAGAGTATTACCGCAGCGTCTCGCGCCTCGGGCGGATGTCCCCCGATATAATCGGACATATTGATCTCATAACGAAGTTCAACGAGGGCGGCGCACTCTTTGACGAGGGCGATCCGCGGTACGTCGTGGCGTCCCGCCGCGCCGTTGACGAGATTCTCAGCGACCGTCCGGGACAGGTCTTCGAGATCAACACCGGCGCGATGTCGAGAGGATATCGCAAAACGCCGTATCCCTCGCCGGCGCTCGCCGGCTACATACGTTCGGGCGGCGGCCGCTTCATTCTTTCGAGCGACAGCCACAGAAAAGAGACGCTGTGTTTCGGTTTTGACACTCTTAAAAACGCAATATAAAAATCCCCCGCGCCGCGGGGGATTTGCTTTTGCAGGTTATTATTTGAGGATGCGGAAGCTTCCGATGAGCGGAAGGTCTTTTGCTTTGCCCTGAGCAGCGTTGACAACGCCGAAGATAAAGAGCACGAAAACCGCAAGAGCGAGGAGCCAGCCGAGAACGGGGATCCAGGAAAGAGCGGCAACGATAATTCCGACAATGAACAGGATAATTCCCTGATTCGTGTGGAAGCGGGCGTATTTCGATTCCTTAGCGGCGAGAAGCGGGATAAGGAACAAAATTCCGAAGTAGGCAAGGACAGCCATAACTTTGTTATCGGCTATGTCCTTTTCTTCCATTTCGGAGGTGTAGTCCGCCGGGTTTGTGAGTTTTTCTTTGAAGGAGGCCATGGTCTTTCTCTCTTTCTTTTTTTATATAAAGGCGCGTCCCCGCACGGCTCGCGGCGGCGTCGCATTTATTTCTTTTGGGGCTTTTGCCGCCGATTTCAGCATATTTCCTGCCGAATTGACGGCGTTTCACTTTAGCCGAGTAAATTATACAATAAAACCGCTATCGTGTCAATAGCAAAATGAAAAAAAGAAAGTCTAGTTGGAGCAACTTAAAAGCCCCCGTCCACGATTTTTAGCGAACGGGGGGTTCAAGATCGATTACTGTGTCGAGGACACTTCTTTTTCCTTAGTATTGGCAATTTGCATAAGCAGGAAGGTGACGGTTCCCGATGCAATGATCACAAGGATATCCACGGGAGCGAGAACGATACCGGGGATCCCGTCAAAGAAGAATCCCGAGCCGAAACGGTAAAGATGGGCGTGCAGGAGTATCATTTCTCCGAGATACATTAACAGAGAAGTGATAGCGGCGGCGGCAGTCGGGATCCAGATCGCCGCCGCCCTTTTTCTTTTCAACAGAAGGGAGCCGACAAAAAGACCGACGGTAACGCCGAACGTGATAAAGAATACGGACATCAGTGTTGCAGAAAGCGGAGTAACGTTGATATTGCCGTCGCGCCAGAACGCAGTGAAGCAGGCGAGGATACATAAGCCGAGAAAAGCGGCGGCCGAGACAGACTGCATTATCAGCGCTTTTTTTCTTCCTGTTTCTCCTGTTTCCAACAACTGAGCAAATCCGAAGAAACAGTTTAAAACAGCCAGTATCAAAACGACCGAAATCAAATAAAAATGCATCTTGAACGCCGGATTATAGTCTCCCATAAGGATTTCTACGGCGGTTTTTGTTTTATATTCCGTAACGGTGTTCCATCCTTGCGGGGGAATGTAGCACATGTACATCTGCCAGTTTTCCAGTCTGGTTACGGTTTCGGCGGAGGTCACTACAACTTTGTTTTCGAACAACAGTTCAATTCCGAAGAAAACCCCGGTCGAAAGGACGCTG
>JAFZCF010000142.1 GCA_017552165.1 Clostridia bacterium | reverse complement strand
GAGAGGCAGAAGCACCGCGTAAACACTCTGCCGTGCCGCATAATCCTCGATTCCTTCGATCCCGACGTTCTCGCGGGGTGCGACACCGTCAAGCTCGCGGGAGCGAGACAGGCGAGGGCAAAGGTCCTCAAGCCCTATCGCGACCAGATGGAAAACAAATATCAGTGGTGTATCGCCGCCGTCCCCGGCAAGGCGTGGGCGAAAAAGCTTTTCCCCGAACTGAGCGAAAAGAAAGCCGTCGAAAAGCTCTGGGAATACATCCTCAAATGCTCCCGCGCGGACGGCAGGTCGCCGCGCGCCGCGTGGGCGAGACACAATAGCGAGCTCGCGCGCAGATGCGATTATCTCAACTCTCTCGGGCTCGATTCGCTTCATATCAAATCCGGCAACGGCACCGACCTCACGGTCGGGCTCATCCCGGGGATGCAGTTCATGGGCGGATGCGAATCCCCTCTCGGGAAAAAGCTCAAGTTCAACCCGAACATCCCGAGCGAGGAGATCTTCACCTCGCCCGACAAGGCGCGTACCGAGGGCGTGGTTTATTCGACGCTTCCGCTCTCGTACAACGGCAAGCTCATAAAGTCCTTCTCGGTGCGCTTTGAAAACGGCAAAGCGACCGAGATAAAGGGCAGCACCGACGAGGAGACCGAGATACTGAAGACCCTTATCGAGATGGACGAGGGCGCCTGCATGCTCGGCGAGACTGCGCTCGTGCCGTATTCCTCGCCGATAAGGGAATCGGGAGTTATCTATTACAACACTCTGTTCGACGAGAACGCGGCTTGCCACCTCGCGCTCGGCATGGGCTTCACGAACTGCATGAAGGACTACGAGAAATTCACGCAGGACGAGCTCCACGGCATGGGGATCAACGACTCGATAATCCACGTCGACTTCATGATCGGCGCCGCCGACACCGAGATAACGGGCAGGACCCGCGACGGCAGGACGGTCGGAATATTCAAAAAAGGCGAGTGGGCTTTCGAGGTCTGATGAAGGTCTCCTTTGTCACGCTCGGCTGCCGCGTAAATCACTACGAGAGCGAGGCGCTCAGGGAAAAGCTCGGCGCGCTCGGGATCGGGACCGCCGCGCGCGGCGAGACGCCCGATATATGCGTCGTCAACACCTGCGCCGTGACCGAGGAGAGCGTCAGAAAATCGCGCCAGGCCGTCCGCAGGGCGGTGAAGACCTGTCCCGGAGGGATGGTCTGCGTCATGGGGTGCGCGTCTCAGCTCGAACCCGACACCTTTTCGGGGATCGGGGGCGTGTCGTTCGTGTGCGGGACCCGCAACAGGAACGAGGCGTACGAGGCGATAAGGCGCTTTTCGGAGACCGGCGCGCCTCTTGCTCTGACCGTGATAGTCCCGCCCGGGGGCGGGGTGGAGCCGATGAGGATAAGCGGCTTTGACCGCACCCGCGCCTACGTCAAGATCGAGGACGGCTGTAACGGGAAATGCTCCTACTGCGTCATAAAGGACGTGAGGGGCGCCGCCGCCGTCAGGGATCGCGATGATATACTGAGCGAGGTCAGGGGCCTCGCCGCCGCCGGCTGCCGCGAGGTCGTGCTGACGGGCATCGAGACCGCCGCCTACGGCAGGGGGCTGCCGGACCTCATCGACGGCGTCTCCCTCATCGACGGCATCGAAAGGATACGTCTCGGCTCGATGGAGCCGTCGTTCATGACGCGGAGCTTTATCGACCGCGTGGCGGAGAACGGCAGGTTCTGTCCTCATTTTCACGTTTCGATACAG
>JAFZCF010000141.1 GCA_017552165.1 Clostridia bacterium | reverse complement strand
GTCTGTCAACGTCGTTACCGGACTTATCAAGGCAAACGTCCCGTCAAAGATCGCTTTCCGGGTCTCGTCACAGACAGACTCCAGGGTTATCCTCGATATGGCAGGCGCCGAAAAGCTCATCGGACGCGGAGACATGCTCTACGCTCCCATGGGATCATCCAAGCCGAGGCGCGTCCAGGGCGCGTTCGTCGAGAGCGAGATAGAGTCCATTGTTGATTTCATCAAGTCGCATAACGGAGATCAGCCGGAATACGATGAATCCGTCATCGAGTCGATCGAGCGCAACGCCGCCGCATGCGGCAACAAGAAGGGCGCGGCGGGAGGCGCGGCGCCGGTCGAGGAAGACGGCGAGGGCTCCGATCCCATGCTCAGACAGGCGATAGAGCTCGCCGTGGAATCCGGCAAAATTTCGACGTCGCTTATTCAGAGGCGTCTGTCGCTCGGCTACGGCAGGGCAGCAAAGCTCATCGACGAAATGGAAGAAAAGGGAATCGTCAGCGGACCCGACGGGCAGAAGCCGCGTTCGGTGCTTATTTCAAGACAGCAATATCTTGAAATGTACGTCTCGCGCGGCGAAGATCTCTGAGAAAGGACAACTCAATGGCAAAGAAAGAGATAAACCCCCGCCTCGGCAAGACTGGGGGACAGGCGGTTCTCGAGGGCGTGATGATGCGCACCGGCGAGAAATACGCCACGGCCGTGAGGAACGTAAACGGCGACATCTCGGTAAAGGAGGGGAACTTCGTTTCTCTCCGGAAAAAGAGCAAAATCGCCAATTTCCCCCTTATCCGCGGCGTCGTTTCGTTCGTGGAATCGATGATTTTCAGTTATAAGACCCTTTCCGAGTCCGTCGAGCTCTCGGGGATTGGCGACAGCGCCGAACCGGAGTCGAAATTCGACAAATGGCTGACCGAAAAATTCGGTGACAAGCTCATGCAGGTCGTCACGGTGATCGGCACGGTGCTAGGGGTCGTACTCGCCGTCGCGCTCTTTATACTCGTACCGACGGCGATAACGGCGCTTATCGAAAAGCTGACCGGTGCCGAGCTCGGGATATGGAAAAACGTCATATCCGGCGTTATAAAAATCATAATTTTCATTCTGTATATGCTCATCGTTTCTTTGCAGAAAGATATCAGACGCGTATTCGAGTATCACGGAGCGGAGCACAAAACGATATTCTGCTATGAGAATAACGAGCCGCTCACCGTGGAGAACGTAAAGAAAAACCGCCGCTTTCATCCCCGCTGCGGTACGAGTTTTATATTCGTGATACTGCTTATCGGGATAATGGTCAGCGTGATAGCAAATTTCTTCGTGAACACCTGGAGCTCGGTACCTCTCCAGTTCCTGACGAAACTGATCCTTCTCCCGATAGTCGTCGGGATAGGGTTTGAGTTTCTCATGTACGCGGGGAAACACGACAATCTGTTTACCCGTATCTGTTCCGCCCCCGGTCTCTGGATGCAGAGGATAACGACGAAGGAGCCGGACGACGGGCAGATCGAATGCGCGATCGAAGCGCTTTTCCGGTCTCTTCCCGAAGACGAGGCGCAGGCCGAGCGCGAAAAGGCGGGTCTCGCCGCCGATGATATCTCCGACGCGGAAAAAGAAAATCAGGAATAATTAAAAAACCGGTAC
>JAFZCF010000140.1 GCA_017552165.1 Clostridia bacterium | reverse complement strand
GGACGCCATGACCGACATTGAGATCGCCCAGAACTGTAAAATGCGCCCGATAGGGGAGATAGCGGCCAAGCTCGGCATACCCGCCGACGACATCGAACCCTACGGCAGATATAAAGCGAAACTCCCGCTCGACTGCGGAGCGAAATACGGCGGCAGAAACGGGAAACTGATCCTCGTCACCGCCATGACGCCGACCCCGGCCGGCGAAGGCAAGACCACAACGACGATAGGCCTCTCGGACGGGCTCTCCCGCCTCGGAAGGAAGGTCGTCGTCGCCCTGAGAGAGCCCTCGCTCGGGCCGGTTTTCGGGCTCAAGGGAGGCGCCGCCGGCGGCGGATACGCCCAGGTCGTTCCGATGGAGGACATCAATCTCCATTTCACCGGCGACTTTCACGCGATAGGCGCGGCGAACAACCTGCTCGCCGCCATGCTCGACAATCATATCCAGCAGGGCAACCGCCTGGGCATCGACCCGAAAAAGATTACCTGGCGCAGATGCGTCGATATGAACGACAGACAGCTGAGGTCGATAGTCGACGGTCTCGGCGGGCGCGCAAACGGTGTCCCGCGCGAGGACGGCTTTGACATCACCGTCGCGTCGGAGATAATGGCGGTCTTCTGCCTGTCCTCCTCGATATCCGATCTCAAGGAGCGCCTCGGCAGGATCATCGTCGGCTACACCTACGACGACAAGCCGGTGACGGCCGCGGATCTCCGCGCCGTAGGCGCCATGACGGCGCTCCTCAAGGACGCCCTCAAGCCGAATCTCGTCCAGACCCTCGAGGGCACCCCGGCGATAGTCCACGGCGGGCCCTTTGCAAACATCGCGCACGGCTGCAACTCCGTCATAGCGACGAAGACCGCCCTTTCGCTCGGCGACTACGCCGTGACCGAGGCGGGCTTCGGAGCCGATCTCGGAGCCGAGAAATTCCTCGACATCAAATGCCGCGCGGCCGGCCTCACGCCCGACGCCGTCGTCGTCGTAGCCACCGTCCGCGCCCTCAAGATGCACGGCGGGCTGAGCAAAAAAGAGCTCGGGAACGAGGACCTCGGCGCCCTCCGGCTCGGGCTGCCCAACCTTCTGCGGCACGTCTCGAACATCAAAAATGTCTACGGCCTCCCCTGCGTCGTGGCCGTCAACCGCTTCCCCGCCGACACCGACGCCGAGATAGGCCTCGTCATAGAGGAATGCGGAAAGCTCGGCGTAAAGGCGATTCTCTCCGACGTGTGGGCAAAAGGCGGCGAGGGCGGTCTCGATCTCGCGCGCGAGGTCGAGCGGCTCTGCGAAGAGGAGCGCGGCGATTTCAGATTCTCGTACGGGCTCGACCTGCCGATAAAGGACAAGATAACCGGGATAGTCCGGCGCGTTTACGGAGGAGACGGCATTTCCGTCGCTCCCGCAGCCGAGAAGCAGATAGCAAAGCTCGAGGAGGACGGCTTCGGCTCGCTCCCCGTGTGCATAGCCAAGACGCAGTACAGTTTTTCGGACGATCCGCTCAAGCTCGGCGCGCCCGAGGGCTTCACCGTGACGGTGAGACAGGTCAGGGTGTCGGCCGGAGCGGGCTTCGTCGTCGCGCTGACGGGCGAGATCCTCACCATGCCCGGGCTCCCGAAACAGCCGGCGGCGGAGAACATCGACGTCGACGAAAACGGAGTCATTTCGGGACTCTTCTGACGCTTAAAAAGAAAAAACGGGCCGGAGGGCGACGCCCTCCGGCTCTGTTTTTTATACCGTAATGATCTCCACTCCCGCCGAGGCGCAGCACCGTCTGACCTCCCGCGGCAGGTTCCGGCAGGAGGTTATCAGTATGTCGACCTCCGCGAAATCGAAAAGGTGAAACGGGAACGGCGCGCCGATCTTGCCGTCGTCGGCGAGCAGGACCGTCAGTTTTGAGCGCTTCGCCGCCGCGCGTTTGAGCTCGGCGAAATGATAGTTCCCGCAGGAAAATCCGTCGGGAGCCACCACCCCGGAGGGCACGATGAACGCCGTGTCAAAGGACACTCCGCTGACCGTCCTTATCGCGTCCTCGCCCGATGAGGTTATGTTGTCGGGGCTCACGAGGCCGCCGACGATGCTCACCCGCGTGTCGGAGTTTTTAAGCAGGGCGGTCGCCGTCGTCAGCCCGGAGGTATAGACCCAGCATCTGACGTCGTCCATGAGCTCCGCCATGCGGAAAACGGTCGTGCCGGAGTCGAAATAGTACGTCCGCCCCGGCTCGACGAGCCCGAGCGCGGCGCGCGCGATGCGCTCCTTCGCCTCCCTGTTGACCTGCGAACGCTCGTAAAACGTCGCGTCAGCCGACCTCATGACGTAGTTTATCGCCTTGACCCCGCCCCTGACGCGGACGGTCTTGCCTTCCTTCGCCAGGCTCTCGACGTCCCGCCTGAGCGTCATGAGCGACGTGCCGGCAAAACGTTCCGCGATCTCGGCGTACGACGTGTACGGCTTTGAATTGATGAAATCAAGCAGCTCTTCCTGTCTCTGTTCCTTCATGCCCCTTGTGCCCTGCCCAATGTGCTTTTTCTCTGTTTTTAACATTTTATCACAAAATGTATCGTTTGTCAACAAAAAGAAACGCCTCCTCCCCATCGCCGGCGGGCGCGATTGACTTTTCCGGCGGAATGCGGTATAATAGAGTGTTAGTTTCTTTTTTCAGGGCAGGAAAATGAGCGAATACAGAAAGAAAACGGTAAAATTCGGGGGGAGCTCGCTCGCCGACGCGGAGCATTTCCGCAAGGTGAGGGACATAGTCCTCTCCGACGAAACAAGAAAATACGTCATCCCGTCGGCGCCTGGAAAGCGTTCCTCCGGCGACGTGAAGGTGACCGACATGCTTTACAAATGCTACGAGGTCGCCCGCGACAGAGAGGCCTTCGACGCGCTTTTCAAAAAGATCACCGAGCGCTTTGACGGTATAATCGCCGACCTCGGCCTCGACCTCTCGCTGGCGCAGGAATACGAGAACATCCGCAGCGCGATGCTCCACATGAGCGGCCGCGACTACGCCGCCTCCCGCGGGGAATATCTCAACGGGAAGATACTCGCCGCCTATCTCGGATACGACTTCATCGACGCCTTCGACGTCGTCATGTTCCGCGACGACGGCACGTTTGACGAGCGCAAAACCGAAAAGATAATGTCAGACCGCCTCCGCAGGCACGAGAGGGCCGTCATCCCCGGCTTTTACGGCGCTATGCCGAACGGCACGGTCCGCACCTTCTCCCGCGGCGGGTCGGACTTCACGGGCTCAATCGTCGCGAGCGTGTCCGGCAGCGATCTCTACGAAAACTGGACCGACGTGTCGGGCTTCCTCACCGCCGACCCGAGGATCGTCAAGAATCCCGGAACGATCGACAAGATCACCTACCGCGAGCTGAGAGAGCTCTCCTACATGGGCGCGACCGTCCTCCACGAGGACGCCGTCTTCCCCGTCCGCACGGTCGGCATACCGATAAACATCAGGAACACCAACCGCCCGGAGGACAAGGGCACGTTCATAGTCCCGGAGTGCAAGCCGGGCGAGGGCAGCGTCATTACGGGGATCGCGGGGCGTCACGGATTTTCGGTCATCTGCGTCGAAAAGGACCGCATGAACAGCGAGGTCGGCTTCATCAGAAAAGTGCTCTCGGTACTCGAGAACAACGGCCTGACCTGCGAGCATCTCCCCTCGGGCATCGACACGATGTCGGTCGTCATAGAGACGGCGAGCATCGCCCCCGTCAGGGAGCTCGTGCTCAACACTATCTGCACGGTCGTGGAGCCGGACGCCGTCTCGATAGAGGACGGCATTTCGCTCATCGCCGTGGTCGGCAGGAACATGGTCCGCGCAAAGGGCACCGCCGCCCGCATAATCGGCTCGGTCGCCGGGGCGGGGGTCAACATCAGGATGATAGACCAGGGCTCCGACGAGATGAACGTCATAATCGGCGTCAGCGACGACGATTTTGAAAAGGCCGTCACGGCGATCTACAACGAATTCGCAAAGGAACAGTGACAAATGATAAAGAGAATTATCGCGGCCGCGTTTCTCGCGGCGATACTGGCGCTCACCTTATCCTGCGCAGCCGGCGGCGGCGCGAACGGCGGCACGTCCGGCGGCGTTGAGACCGAAACGGCGGAGTTCACGGTCGGCGACAAGGTATATCGCACGACAGAGGCCGAGACCGACACGGTGCTCATCATGACCTCGGCGGGGAATATAATCATCGAGCTGTATCCCGATATCGCCCCGATAACCGTCGCGAACTTCAAAAGTCTCGTCGCGCGGCATTATTACGACGGTACGATCTTCCACCGGGTCATCGAGAACTTCATGATACAGGGCGGCCAGGGCGCGACGTCCGTGCCGCAGATAAAAGGCGAATTTTCGGCAAACGGCGTGCAGAACGACCTCAAGCACGTCCGCGGCGTGGTATCCATGGCGCGCGCAAAAAGCATGGACAGCGCGTCGAGTCAGTTTTTCATCTGTCACGGGGACGCCGCGTGGCTTGACGGTCAGTACGCCGCCTTCGGCAGGGTGATCTCCGGCATGGACGCGGTGGACAGGATCGCCGTGACCCCGACGGGCGCGAACGACAGACCGCTCACCGATCAGGTAATGGTAAAAGTCCTCTTCGTGACGGCTGAATAACATGTTAACATTGAAAAAAGCCGGGACGCTGTCCCGGCCTTTTCATATTGCTTTTTATCTTCTCCCGGCGCCGCCGCATTGAGCACGTCATACATAAGCGATGAAACCTTTGAAGTTATAAAAACAGCATAGCATGACATGAACAAACCCCACACCGGCGCGATATGCGCCGGCCTGAGTTTTTCAGACACCCTTTTATTTTCCGAGAAATACGGATTCGTCGAAAGACTGGCCAATGAAAAAACCGAACGTCTTACCCAAGCACCTCGGTCAACAGCGGCTCATCACTAACAAAGTATACCGCAAAACCGTTTTGTTTGAGTTTATCAAACACGCCTGAGATTGTTCCCGCATCGGCACGGACAACACATACGGCCTGTAGATAAGTCAACGCCGCTGCATACCGTTCATCCTTTATGTCGGCTAAAACCCCCACTCCCTCACCGAACAATGCTGAAACTTTTCCATACAGATTTTTAACAGAAATTAAATCCGACGCGCTTATCCATGAAAGATACTTGATCCCGTCGGAATATATTTCGCGGATACCATTTTGGTATTTCGCCGATTCGACTACGGCGTCGCGCGCTTCAAGGACGTCCTGCGGCGGGCGTTGCGCCATGTACGCATCTATTTCCTCCTGGCTCATTCCATCGAACTTATTGTCCGGAATGACCGTATCTCTGTATTTCCAACTGCCGGTCACAAGGTAATCGTACGCCTGCTCCTTCGTGATGCCGGCTTTTTCAGCGGTCAACTCGCAAAGCAGATCGGTCTTTTGTGCGAGAAATTCTTTATGTACTTTCAGAACGCTTTCCGGGATATTTGCGCTTTGCGCCGCAACAAAAACCGTAATCGTGCTTTCTTTATCCAACGAATCGAGACGTTCTTTCGTTATTTTCGTCGCGGATGCAGTTTTGCCGTATATTGAAATGTTGCTCCAGTACTCATCTTTTATGTGCTTTCCTTCTACCTCCTCAGGAACGTCTTTTGATTCTGCCGCCACATCTGATGTCTCTGACCGGGCGCTGTTAGAATCAATACTTGGATTCAATGTAACAGTTGAATCTTCGAGAGGACCAACAGCGGCAGTGTTCATACAGGAAACAAGCGTGGTTGTCATTGCAATGAGCAATACCAAGAATGCAACAATCTTTTTCATCAATTACCTCCATGC
>JAFZCF010000139.1 GCA_017552165.1 Clostridia bacterium | reverse complement strand
CTGGGCGATCTCAATGTCGGTCATGGCGTCCGTACCTCAGTCGTTATAGATCGGATATTTTGCGCAGAGAGCGGCGACCTCTTCCGAGACGCGCTTTGCGCTGCCTTCGTAATCGTCGATTATATCCGAGATGAAGCCGGCGATTTCGTCCATTTCCTTTACGCCGAAGCCCCTCGTCGTGACGGCGGGCGTCCCTATACGGAGGCCGCTCGTGACGGTCGGCTTTGCCGGGTCGCGGGGGATGGTGTTCTTGTTGGCCGTGATATGTACCGAGTCGAGACGGGTCTCGAGCTCCTTGCCGCTTATGCCCTTGCTGAGGAGCTTGAGCGTCATGAGGTGGTTGTCCGTACCGCCCGAAACGATGTCGATACCGCGGTTTTTCAGCCCGCCGCAGAGCGCGGCGGCGTTTTTGACTATGTTCGCCGCGTAGACCCTGAAACCGTCGGTGAGCGCCTCGCCGAGCGCGACGGCCTTGGCGGCTATTACGTGCATGAGCGGGCCGCCCTGGGTGCCCGGGAATATCGCCTTGTCGATGGCCTTGCCGAGTTCCTCGCGGCAGAGGATCAGGCCCCCGCGCGGGCCGCGGAGAGTTTTGTGCGTGGTCGTCGTCACGACGTCGGCGTAGGGAACCGGCGAGGGATGGACCCCGCCGGCGACGAGCCCCGCGATATGCGCCATGTCGACCATGAGATACGCCCCGACCTCGTTCGCTATATCGCGGCAGCGGGCGAAATCGATGAAACGCGAATAGTTGCTCGCGCCGGCGATTATCATCCTGGGGCGGCATTCCTTCGCGATTTTCAGCATAGCGTCGTAATCTATGGTCTCGGTCTCCTCGTCGACTCCGTAGGGAACGACGTTGAAGTATTTTCCCGAGATATTGACCGGCGAGCCGTGGGAGAGATGTCCGCCCTGGCTGAGGTCCATGCCCATTACGGTGTCCCCCGGCTGAAGCAGAGCGAAGAACACGGCGAGATTTGCCGACGCGCCGCAGTGCGGCTGGACGTTCGCGTGCTCGGCGCCGAAGAGCTTTTTCGCCCTCTCGCGGGCGATATCCTCGACGATATCGACGCATTCGCACCCGCCGTAATATCTGTGCGCCGGGTATCCCTCGGCGTACTTGTTCGTCAGCACGCTTCCCATCGCGAGCAGGACGGCGCGGGATACGATGTTTTCGCTCGCTATGAGCTCGATGTTCCCCTGCTGTCTTTTAAGTTCAAGACCGCAGGCCGAGGCGACCTCGGCGTCGTATTTTCCGAGTTCTTCCAAAAGATCCATTTGTCCTCCTTAATAAATCCGGGCGCACCGGGGCATAAAAACCCTGACGTGCGCCCAGACGGTCGGCATTTTATTCGTCCGTTCCCTTGCGGTGCTCCGCAATTCCGTCAGTAGCGGACGATCTCACGTTTCTATTTTACCACAAAACCGCGGCGCGGTCAAGTACGGCGAAGATGTAAATTAAGTCACTTCGTCCTCGGCGCGTCGGCTGCGATGATTCTCAGTCGGTTTTACAAACAACGTTTCTTGAGAATTGTCGCATTGAAAATGTGATTTTTGCGAGAATATAACATTTCTAAAAAGTACTTGACAAATATTTTCCATTATGATATAGTAATTTTGGTCGTAAATCAGGATGTGGACTGGTACGGAATTGTATAAGAAGGTAAAAAGTGGTATCATATGCATTAGGCAATCCGACCTCTCGAAAATACATTATTTCGCTCTGTTTTTTATCCTCTTTCGGAGTTTACACAAAATTCGGGATTGAACCGACGCTGGCGGCGAAGCGGTATTTTGCCTTTTTTCCGTTTCGCTTCGCTCCGCTCCAAAAGGCAAAACCCGCTGAAAGAGGCAAGTGTGGACTCTTGTTCAAGCGGTTAAGAATGCAAGTTTCACACAAGTCGGTAATGCATACGGTTGCCGCATTACCCTCTTATAAAAAAGCAACCAATCCAGTTTTGATTATAAAAAAATTAACATACAGATTTCACAACTCAGGAAGGGATTAAATCACAT
>JAFZCF010000138.1 GCA_017552165.1 Clostridia bacterium | reverse complement strand
GCCCCGCGGGCATTTTCACGGCGGGCACGGCGCAGCGGCTCATGAATATCGAAGGCAAGCTCGTCGGACGTGAAGTCGTTATACTCGGCTCGGGCGATATAGGGCTCATAATGGCCCGCCGCATGACGCTCGAAGGCGCGAAGGTAAAGGCGGTCGCGGAGCTCATGCCGTATTCCGGAGGGCTCAAGCGCAATATCGTCCAGTGTCTCGACGATTACGGCATACCGCTGCTTCTCTCGCACACGGTAACGGGGATTCACGGCAAGCGCCGCGTGACGGGAGTCACGATATCTGAGGTGGACGGCAGCCGTCGTCCCATCCCGGGCACGGAGGTCACTTATTCATGCGACACGCTCCTCCTCTCCTGCGGGCTCCTGCCCGAAAACGAGCTGTCAAAATCCGCGGGAGTCGAGCTTGACCGCGTGACGGGCGGCCCCTCTGTGAGCGACCGTCTCGAAACGAACGTTCCCGGCGTTTTCGCATGCGGAAACGTGCTCCACGTTCACGATCTCGTCGACTACGTCTCCGAGGAGGCGGAGCGGGCGGGGCAGAACGCCGCGGCGTTCATACGCGGTGCGGCGGAGCAGGATTGCAGCGAGCCCGTCACGCTCATCGGCGAGGGCGGCGTCAGATATACCGTTCCTCAGCGCATAAACCCCGGGGTCGCGGAGGACGTAAGGGTACGTTTCCGCGTCGGCGAGGTCTTCAGGGACAAATCACTTGCCGTATATTTCGGGGACGAACTTATAAAGAAACAGAAAAAGCGCGTGATGGCCCCCGGCGAAATGGAGGAGATTACGCTGAAAAGGGCGGAACTTGAAAAACTCGCCGGAAGGAAAACCGTCCGCATTCGCGTGGAGGACTGACTTAAATGGAAAAAAGAGAACTCACATGCATCCAGTGCCCCATCGGCTGCCAGCTTATGGTGTCGATCGACGGGACCGACGTGACGGTTTCGGGCAACAGATGCCCGCGCGGAGCCGCCTACGGCGAAAAAGAGGTCACGCATCCGACGCGTACCGTAACCTCGACGGTTTCCGTTCCTGACGGCGAGATCCCGCGGGTGTCGGTCAAGACGCGCACGGATATACCTAAGGAGCGCATTTTCGACGTCATGAACGAAATACGCAAAACGGAAGTCAGCGCGCCGGTCAGCGAGGGGGACGTCATAATCCCCGACGCCGCCGGAACGGGAGTCGATGTAATAGCCACGAAATCGGTCGGCGCGGCAAAATGACGTACGATTTTGACAGGATCATCGACCGCCGGCACACGGCGGCGTACAAATGGGATATAGGCGAAAACGAACTCCCCATGTGGGTCGCGGATATGGACTTCGCGACGGCGCCGGAGATACTCGATGCGATAAAAAATCGCGTCGAAAACGGCGTTTTCGGATATTCGTATCTTCCCGATGAATGGTACGACGCATATATCGGCTGGTGGGACAGACGGCACGGAATAAAGTATGAAAAGGAAGACCTCGTTTTCGCGACGGGCGTCGTCCCGATCCTTTCGAGCTGCGTGAGGAAACTCACCACGGAAAACGAAAACGTCGTCCTCATGACGCCGGTCTACAACTGTTTTTTCAGCAGCGTTATCAACAGCGGCAGACGGGTGCTCGAGGCGCCGCTTCGCTTTGACGGCGACGGCGGGTGCTTCATTGATTTCGGAAAACTCGAAAACGCCCTCGCCGACCCGCAGACCTCGCTGCTGTTCCTCTGCAACCCGCACAATCCGACCGGCCGGATATGGACGGAGGAGGAGCTCTCTGAGGTCGGCCGTCTGTGTCTGAAACACGGCGTCACCGTGATATCCGACGAAATACACTGCGATCTCACCGACCCCGGGAAAGAATACGTTCCCTTTCTGAGGGCGGCTCCCGAATGCGCCGGGATGACCGTCACGTGTCTCGCGCCGACGAAGACCTTCAACATTGCGGGGCTCCAGACCGCCTGCGCCGCCGTGCGCGGAAAGCGTCTCCGTCACAGGGTATGGCGCGCGCTCAACACCGACGAGGTCGGAGAGCCGAACGCCTTCGCCGTTGCGGCGACGGTCGCCGCCTTTACACGCGGCGAAAAATGGCTCGACGAGCTGAGGCGG
>JAFZCF010000137.1 GCA_017552165.1 Clostridia bacterium | reverse complement strand
TTGCCATTACACCGTTCTCCTGTTCGCGTTTACTTTTTACGTATCTTTACGGGGCCGCCGCCGCGGCGACACCGTTCAAATCATTATCTCTAATATAATAACCCATTTTCTGGTTTATTGCAAGTACTTTTTTAACGAAAAAATATTTTTTTGGCCTTAATCGTATGAATATAGCTCGCTTTCCTTGCGATAAATGATCGGATTGACGTATTCGGCGTTGAATGACGCGATCGTTATCTGCTCGATATCGTCGGAATCCGAAATGATTTTTTCGATAAGTCTGATCTTCGCCTCGACGGCGTCCGAGTCGCCGATAAGAAGCTTGTATCTGTGGTCGTTCATGTAGAGAGCGATATGATATCTGTTGCCTACGTCGATAAACTCAAGCCGCCCGAATATGTCGAGCGCCGAAATCTCGTCGAGAAATTTCACCGTATAATCGTACGCCGTGGCGCTGCCGAATACCAGCTTTTCGCCGACGACCGCGTAGTTAACCTCCGGAAGCCTGATGCGTTTGAGCCGTGCGCCTTCGTACTGCTCCGCCGCCTCGGGACCCGGGATCTTTTCCATCACCCTGAGGTCTGCCGTGAGGATGAACCACTGATCCCATATCTTGCCGTACCACTTGGCGGTGTCCTCCTCGACCGTGATGCTGACGCCGTCCGGATAGTTTTTCGTGACTGACACTTTTCTGATATACGGGAAGGCCTCCGAGATGTTCTGCTCCGCCTCCGCCGTGCTGATGAAAAGCAGGTTGGAATTCGTCCTCAGCCCGCTCGCCTCAATCATTTCGTCGGTCAGGTACCTCTCGTTCCCCGTCACCTCGACCGTCCTCAGTCTGAAAAGCAGAGCCACGCCGGCGGCAAAAGCCCCTGCGAGCAGCAGAACGGCGATCAGAACGTAAAAAACCGTGCGGAGGATCTGTCTGCGGCGGTTTTTGATATTCATGTTTTTAAGCGATTCGTTGTTTTTGAGCTCCTCAATGCTGACGTTTTCGTCAAGCAGTTCGGCTCCGTTGAAATCAAAAAGCCCCATACGATCCTCCTTTCACGTTTTTTCAGCGTATAACGCTTCTTATGCCGTCGTAAATGATTTTATCGGTGTCTTTTACCGCAAACCCGGAGATCGCCTCCGACATGCTTTTTTTTCTGTCCTCGTCAAAGACGAGCGTCTCGAGAATCGAGGCGATCTTTTTCCCGTCAAGTTCGCTTTCCTCGACGAGTACCGCCGCCCCCCTGTCGCTGAGGGACTTCGCGTTCCTGTACTGATGATTGTCCGCCACGTTAGGCGAAGGTATCAATATTGCCGGTTTGCCGAGCTCGGCGAGTTCGGAAAGCGTCATGGCGCCGGCCCGGCTGATCACGACGTCGGCGGCGCACAGCCGCTGAGGCATATCGTAAATGTAGTCCCTTATCTCGAGATTGGGAAAAGACGAGAGACCCTCGTCGTCAAAACGCTTTTTTACGTCCTCGAATTTGCGTTTCCCCGTCTGATGGAGATGAAAAACTTCGGGGTGACGTGACGAAAAAAGTTTCATCGTCGGGATCATCTCGTTCGAGATGGCCTCGGCGCCGTTGCTCCCTCCGCAGGAGAGCACCGAATAACCGTATTCCCCGAGCCCGAGCCCGAGCATCGCCTCGCGCTGCCCGGTCTTTGCAATTCCCTTCCGCATCGGGTTGCCTGAACGAATTACGTTACGGCACTTCACAAGCTCCGCGGTCTCCTCAAAATTCGTGAAAAGCAGACTGAGCTTCGGGGCGAGCGCCTTGACAGCCATTCCCGGCTGACAGTTTGACTCATGGAGCACGGTCGGCACGCCGAGCGACTCGGCGGCGCTTATGAGCGGCCAGGACACAAAACCGCCGGTTCCTATGCACACGTCGGGGGAGAATTCGCGGATTATCTTCCCTGCCTCTTTTTTAGAGCTCAGCATGAGCCGCGCGGTCTTCAGATTACCGAGGATCGTACCGCGGCGGATGCCTTTGATCCTGACGTGCTTTATCGGATATCCCTCGCGTGTTACGAGCTCGTTTTCCATGCCGTTCGGCGTTCCGACGAACATGATTTCAGAGTCCGGCTCCCGCTCTTTTATTATCCTGCAGATCGCGAGGGCGGGATTGATATGTCCTCCGGTCCCGCCGCCGGTCATCAGAACTCTCATTGAGGCAACGTCTCCGGCATCTCGACGTAGCTGAATCTCGATATCGAAAGAAGAATCCCTATCTCGGCGAGCTGCGCTATGACCGCCGTGCCTCCGCAGGAGAAAAACGGGAGAGAAACGCCGGTGTTGGGTACCGTGTTCGTCACCACGGCGATGTTAAGTATCGTCTGTATCGCTATCTTTCCCGTCAGCCCGAGGGCGACGAGGGACGAGAAGGTGTCCGGCGCTCTCATCGCGACCCTGAAACCTCTCCAGATGAGGAGTATGAAAAGAATTATGACAAGGACCGCTCCGGCAAAGCCGGTCTCCTCGCAGAGTATGGAAAAGATAAAGTCGTTCTGCGGCTGAGAAACAAAGAGATATTTCTGTTTCGAATTGCCTATCCCGACGCCGAAAAGGCCGCCCGATCCGATGGCGTTCAGGCCCTGGATCGTTTGCCATATCTCGCCCTTGGGGTCATAGTTTTCGGGATGGATAAGCATATCGACCCTCGTCCTCGCATAAGACGAAGTCATAATCAGAATGACCATAATCACCAGCACCGAGCCGACGGCGATCGCTATCCATCCGGGACGTGCGCCGGACGCAAAAATGATCACCGCGCCGATAGCGAACACTATCAGAGTTCCCGAAAAATGGTTCTCAAGGACTATCAGAAAGCACGGAACGGCGAGGATTATCGCGGGAATGATTATCCCGTACAGCGTCGACTGGCCGAAATTCGCGTAGTTTACTATCCTGTTCTGGTTTCGCGACACGTAAAGCGCAAGGATCAGCACGACCGTAAGCTTGGCTATTTCCGACGGCTGCACCGAAAAGCCCAGAACCGTTATCCATCGCCGAGCGACGCCGAGCACGCCTCCGTAAACGAGAACGACGCCGAGCAGCCCGAGGGAAACGACGTATGCCGGGATCGTTATCTTCTTTACGAGAGTATAGTCGACAAACATCATGGCAGTCATCGCGATAAATCCCACGATGACGTACCTTATATGCCCCTTGATGTAGTAATAGCTGTCGCCGTAAAAGGTATAAGAATACGCGAAACTGGACGAAAATACGGTGATAACTCCCATAAGAGAGAGGAGGACGGCGATCAGCAGAAGCACCATGTCGTAGCTCCCGCGCACGCGGACCACCTGTATCGGCTTGGCTTTTCTACCGAATCCGACCGCCCTGCTCGAGGTCGTCTCCGCCGGGACGGGGCTGTTTACCGTGAGCTCGGCCGTCAGTCTGCCGCTTTTTCTATTCTTTTTTTCGGCAGAGTCTTTTTTCATGATCAGATAACCGCGTCAAACAGTAATGTCAGGAGAGAAAAAACGAAAGTGACGGATGAAAAAACCGCGACGATTTTTATCTCGCTCCATCCGCATTTTTCGAAATGATGATGTATCGGAGCCATTTTGAAGAGTCTCTTCCCGTGGGTGAGCTTGAAATATCCCACCTGGAGGATATCGGAAACCGATTCGAGGATAAACATTATCCCGATAGGGATTATTACAAGGAGCTTGCCGGAAGCGAGCGCCAGCCCCGAGAGCGCGGCCCCGAAGAACAGCGACCCCGTGTCGCCCATAAACACCCTCGCGGGGTAAAAGTTGTAAACCAGAAATCCGACGGCGCAGCCGGCGACCGCGGCAGACAGCCCGGAAAGCCCCTCGATACCGCATACAAAACCGATAATGGCAAGGAACAACGAGGCGACCGCCGTCTCGGTGGCGGCGAGGCCGTCGATACCGTCCGCGAGAGTGACCGAGTTCACCATCCCCACGAGAACGATGAAAGCTATGACGTAAAAGAAGAATCCGGTCTCGACCGTAACCTTGAAAAACGGTATGTAAAGCCCGGTCGTTATGCTGCCCGTCAGCTTCATGACGGCAAGATACGCCGCCGTGACGACAGACTGACAGAGAAATTTCTGCCAAGCTTTCAGACCCTCGTTGCGATTGTTGGCGAACTTGGTCCTGTCGTCGAGCATTCCGATAAAGCCGTTCAGCACGGCGTAGCAGACCGTGATTATAAATCCGACGGAAAGGCGCCCGAGCGCGGCGAGCACAGCCGCGGCGACGGCAAAGACGGCTATGAAGCCGATGCCTCCCATCGTCGGTGTGCCCTCCTTCGATTTGTGCCATCTCGGGCCGATTTCAAGAATTTTCTGCCCGATCTTTTTCCCTTTGAGGACCGGAATGAGTTTTTTCAGCACGAGCGCCGTCAGAAGAGCCGACAGCAGAAACGCGCAGGCGGGTATCAGATACTTCATAAAAATCTCTTTCAGATCCCTGAGAGACGTTCTCTCACCGCGTCGGCGATCACACCGAGATTCATCCCGTGGCTCGCCTTGAAAAGGATCACGTTGTTTTTCCTGCTGTCAGTAAGCGAAACGACGGAGTCGGCAATCTCTCCCGCTCCCGATTCAGTTCCGAACTGAACCACATCCGTCAGCCCGGAGCACCGCGCCGCCTCGGCAGCGAACCGCGCGTCGGGGCCGTATGTGACAAGCGCGTCGCACAGACCGGCCGAAAAAGTCCCGATCTCGCGGTGGATGCGTTCGCTGTGCTCTCCGAGCTCCAGTACATCGCCGAATACAGTTATGAACCGTCCGTCGCCGGCGAGCCGCCTGCCGACCTTTTCGGACGCGAGGACCGACTCCGCCGATGCGTTATAGCAATCGATTATGAGCGTGACGGCGCCGTGCCGTTCTATCTTCTGTCTCTGTCCCACGTTCTCAAAAGAGGCAAGACCGCGGGCGATTTCCGCGTCGGCGACGCCGAGCGCGCTGCCCGCCGCCCAGGCGAGGAGCGCGTCGAGGACTATGTGATTGCCGAAAGCCGGGACAAGCGCTTTTTCGAATCTGATATCGCCGTTTTTGTACACGTCGAAGGTCATACCCGAATCGGAATACGAGACGTTACCGGCGTACCAGTCGCAAAACCGGTCTTCCGTCGAACAGAAGACCGCTCCGCTTATTCCCGAAAGCAGCGGCTCGTCGCCGTTCAGGATGAGAGACGCGCCCTCCGGCATGCCGTCCCTTATCTCCATTTTTGCGTCCCTTATGGCCTCTCTCGAGCCGAGGAACTCTATGTGCGCCGTTCCGATCGAGGTTATGACCCCGACGGTCGGTTTCACGATGCGGGACAGATATGAGATATCCCCTTTTTGCCCCATTCCGAGTTCAAAAACGCCCGCCTCGGCGTCGTCTCTCATGTTGAGAACCGTAAGAGGCAAACCTAACTCGTTGTTGAAATTGCCGGAGGTCGAGTGCGTCCTGAATTTCCGGGACGTCACCGCCGATATCATCCCTCTCGTCGTCGTCTTTCCGACCGAGCCGGTCACGCAGACGCGCGGGACGTCAAAACGCTTTATATATTCCCCGGCGAGTGAGCCGAGGGCTCGGGTCGTGTCCTCCGCGCGGACGGCAAAAGCTCCGCCCATGTCAGCGGGAAAATCCGCCCTGCCGTCAAAAAGCACGCCGGCACAGCCGTTTTCGACAGCTTTCCGAACGTAAAGGTTCCCGTCGGTGCGCTCGCCCTTTATTGCCGCGAAAAGAGGCCCTTCCCCGTTTGTTCCGTTTATCTCGCGCGAATCGACGGAAACTCCGCGGGCGTTTTTTTCTCCGGGAAAAACGATCTCACCTCCCGTCGCCTCCGCGACGAAACCGGAGGAAAGGAGGTCCCTCATGCGTTCTGCCCCTCGTAATACGCGATTATCTCGACGACGTTGCCCTTCGTAAGGAAGGTCCCCGCCTCGACAGACTGTTTGTTTACTATCGCCTCGGTCGAGGTCGGCGTGTTGACAGAACCGCTGACCACGACGTTTAGCCCGAGCCTCTTGAGCTGGTTGTACGCGACGGCGACGGATTTGCCTACCACGTTTATCATTTCTATGTTGTATTCCGGTCTAGTGTTTCCGGTGTAAAGATACACGACGCCGTCGCTTTTCATTATAATTTCGCCTTTTCTCGGGACCTGATACATGACCTTGTTACCCGAACCGACAACGATACATTCGACCCCGTACCGGTTTACAAGGCTCTTGGCTCCTGACGTCGACCAGTGTGTATCGCCGGTAAATCCCCACATTCTGAACTGCATGTTTTTCAGGGTCGTCTCGCTGTAAACACGGTCGATGCCGATGTAAGGAAGTATCTCGTCCATAAGCTTGGCAATATAAGGCGCCGCAACGTAGCCGCCGAACTTCTTGTCGCTCATCGGGGTATCGACAACGATCAGAGCTATCACCTGCGGATCGTCCGAAGGAGCGAAGGCTATAGTCGAGCCGACGACGTAGCCCGTTGAGATCAATTTTCCGTTATCATCAAAGACGAGGTTTCCGTTTTCGTCTCTCACGAAGCTGTCAAGCTGCTCTGAAGTGCCGGTCTTGGCCGAGATCTTGTATCCCGCCACGTAGGCGTTCTTTGCCTGTCCGTTGCCGCTCACGCCTTCCTCGAGTACCTCGGAGATCTGATCGCAGACACCCGAGCTGACGACCTGACGGAGGGGCTCCGTCAAATGCTGGAACAGTATCTTTCCGTCGTCGTCGACTATCCTGTCGACGATATACGGCTGAAGGAGATAACCGCCGTTCGCGACCGCGGCGATTGACGTAATATGTCTTATGGGAGTGACCTTGAACGCCTGGCCGAACGCGTACGAATCGAGCTCGTCAAGAAAGAAATTCGACGTCGCGTGATATATCGATCTCGCTTCTCCCGGGAGATCGATGCCCGTCTTCTCTTTGTATCCAAACTGCTCGAAATACTTCATGAAAAGCGAGGTGCCGAGCAGTTCGCCGACCTGCATGAGCGTCGGGTTGCATGACTGCTGGAGACCGTAGCGGAACGGGTGCGTTCCGTGGCCGCGCTTGACGTGACAGCTCGCGTTGCGGAATCTTCCGCTGCAGGTAAACTCGTCGTCGAAGGTGACGACGCCGGCCTCGAGGGCTGACGCCGCTGTAATGACCTTGAAGGTGGATCCCGGCTCGTACGGCTCTGTGACTGCCTTGTTGCTCCAGAGAGTATAGAGAAGGTCCGTCTGCTTCTGGACGTACGCTTCGTCCGAAGGGTCGATCCCGCTCTCGCTCAGCACGAGCTGTGAAGCTTCGTCGAGCTCGAACGGAGAATTGAGGTCAAAGGTCGGATAGGTCGCCATCGCCAGCACGGCGCCGGAATTGCAGTCCATGACGATCCCGGTCACCCGGTTGAGCGGCGTGGCGTTCTCATACGCCGCCTTCAGCTGGGTTTCGAGCGCTCCCTGAATGCGCCTGTCTATCGTCGTGACGAGGTTCGCTCCGTTCGACGCGTCGATGAACGAATCGTAAGAACTGTATATGGGAGCGCCGGTCGCGTCCTTCGCGATCGTCATTTTCCCGTTTTCGCCGGTCAGATATCCGTTATACATATATTCGAGGCCGGTCAGGCCGCCGTCCGTGCCGAGGACGCCGATTACGTGAGCTGCCATCGACCCGTACGGGTAATATCTCGCCTGCATAGCCTCGAGATATATCTGCGTCTTATATCCGTTGTCCTTTTTGAATTTCTGGACCGCCTCTGCCTGCTCGTCGCTGGCCTTTTTCAGAATTGTCTCGTCGTACCTGTATTTCTTCTGGGCTTTCTGAAGAATGGTGTAGTAATCAACGCCGAGTATTTCCGAAAGACCGGCGGCGATCGACGTTTCCTGATCCTCCTCTATGTCGTGAGGAGAAATGAAAACACGGTAGACGGTATAGTTCGCCGCGAGCTTGTTCATCTGCGAATCGTATATCTCGCCGCGCGTTGCCTTTGACGTTGAGGTCTTCTGGACGTTGCTGAGGACGTTCGCCTTGTACTGATCGTAGCTCAGGATCTGAATCTGAAAGAGGCGGAAGATAAGTATCATCCACCCGATAAGAACCGCAAGCAGGATGAACATGCTCCGCTTTCTTATTTTTGTTTCGGCGAAGGTGCTGTTTCTCATCCCCGTCCTCCCTGAAAGTCAGTTGAGATATTATACCCCAAAAGCCCCCGTCAGTCAATTCCCGAACAATTATTTTACAATTTACGGCTTCATATCAAAACGGGGGAGAGGTCTCTCCCCCGTAAAAGAACATAAATTTACTCAAGCACCTGCGGCTTGATGATGACGTCCTTGAAATCTATCGAAACGTAACGCTTTTCGATCTCGTCAATGCTGACCATGCCGTAGTCGTACAGAGCGAGCTCCAAGATGACGGATAGGTCGTTTTTCATTTCGAGCTTGGCGTTCAGGTCGTTTACGTCCGAGCTGAGCGTTGAAATCTCGGCGCGCAGATCCGCAACGACGGAGGTGCGCTCGTAGATCAGAACGTAGTTATAAATGATGTAGGCGAAAAGCAGGGTACATATAAGAGCAAGGATAATGATCGTGAACGGGAACGCCGCCTTCTGATCGACCGAGACGGTGCTCACGTTCTCTGCGGGCGTGACGGGGTTGATCTCCTGCGCCGGCTGCTGCGGCTTTGAAGGATTGATTATGTCAAGCGCAAAGGGGGCGCGCGCAAAGGATCGCTTTTCGTTCCTGAGCTCGTCCATGTTCTTTATTTTCTTGTTTCTGCCGCTGATTGCGGCCGGCAGTATCCTTCTTCCTTTTGCCATGACCGTTTCTGTGCCTTTCGGATTATTTCGCCCTTGTAAATCAGATCTTTTCGGCTATTCTCAGTTTTGCGCTGTGAGAGCGCTTGTTTTCGCTCAGTTCCAAAGCCGAGGGAGTGAGCGGTTTTTTCGTTATTTTTTTCAGCACCGGCGTCCTGCCGCATACGCAGACGGGGAACTCCGGGGGGCACACGCAGCCCGACGAGAGATCGTTTATGACGTTCTTGACTATCCTGTCCTCAAGCGAGTGGAACGTTATGACGCAGAGTCTCCCGCCCTTTGCGAGGAGCTCCGCCGCGGTCCTTACGACCGGTTCGATGACGTTCAGTTCGCCGTTGACCTCGATACGGATCGCCTGGAAAGTTCTGCGCGCCGGATGCCCGTTCTTCTCTCTGTGAGGTATCGCCGAAGAGACGATCTCGGAAAGCCGGAGGGTCGACGCGATCGGCGCGGATCTCCGCTCCTCGGCGATCGCCGCGGCAATCTGACGCGAAAAGCGCTCCTCACCGTACGCGAAAATGACGTCCGCCAGCCGCTTTTCGTCATAGTAATTGACGACGTCGAAAGCGGTCAGCTCCTGTTCCCTGTCCATCCTCATGTCAAGGGGCGCGTCGTTTACGTACGAAAAACCTCTCTCGGGGCTGTCGAGCTGATGTGAAGAAACGCCGAGATCCATGAGAATCCCGTCGACTTTCCTGCCGCAAAGGATCTCACGGAGATTTGAGAAATTATCGTTGACCGTTTCCCAAACGTCACCGGGAAGCGTTGAAAGTCTTTTTTTTACCGCCTCAATCGCGTCTGCGTCGCGATCAATCGCGATCAGTTTTCCGCCCGATGCGGGGTCGAGCCGCGAAGCGATCTCGAAACTGTGTCCTCCGCCGCCCGCCGTGCAGTCCACGTACAGCCCGTCCTTTTTGACGTTCAGGCCGCCGACGGCCTCGCCGAGCATGACGGAATAATGGGAAAACTCCTCCGGCATGTCAGAATCCGAGGCCCATGAGCACGTCGGCTATATCCTCGGAGCGCTCTCCGCTCTGCTCTCTGCGCCATTCCTCGGAGTCCCATATCTCGACGTGATCGCCGACTCCGATGACCGTCACGCTCTTTTCGAGCCCGGCGTATTCGCAAAGTTTGGGCGGGACGAGTATGCGGCCCTGAGAATCAAGTTCGGTCTCAAACGCAGTCGAATAGAGGAATCTCCTGACGCGGCGCGTTTCGATGTCGGGAAGCGAATCGAGTTTCCCGCAGAACTGCGCCCATTTTTCCTCTGTGTAAAGAGTCACGCATTTGTCCACGTTTTTCGCGAGAACTACGCGCTGCCCAAGCTGCTCGCGCAGTTTTGAGGGGAGGATTATTCTGTTTTTTGAATCGAGCGTGTGGCTGTATTCGCCGCAGAACATTTCGCGCATTCTCCTAAAAAGCAAAAACGTACGGAGCGGAGCTGTGACCGTTTCTCAACCACTTTGAGCCACTTTGCTCCACTTCGCCCATATTATATACCATCGGACGCGGTTTTTCAAGGGGTAAAACGGCTTTCCGAAAAAATTTTTTATTTTTTTTTGAGAAACAAACGGAAAAAATGGCGCTCGCCGCCCCCGTCTCCCCCATCGGAAAGAAACGACGTGATCCCCCGGCCGTATTTGCCGCGCACCGCGAAATAATACAGTTGAAACGGGCGGCAAAATATGGTATAATAGACAGAAACGATTCGGGGACGGAGGCAGCATGAGCGGACGAAAAACATTTCCACCATATACTGCCGTAGTTATCCCCTCCCTCGAGCCGCCGGAAACTATCATTTCCTTCGCGGTCGAGCTCATCGGAGCCGAGGCCTACCGCGTCATAATTGTAAACGACGGCTCCCCGTCGTCATATTCCGAGATATTTGAGGAACTCTCTCTGCTCGAGCGATGCGTGGTTCTGACTCACGAGAAAAACCGCGGAAAGGGCGCCGCGCTTAAGACCGGACTGGAATACTGCTCACAAAGCGTCCCAGAATGCCGTGTCGCCGTGACCGTCGACGGCGACGGTCATCACAGACTGTGCGACGCCGTCTCCTGCGCTCACCGCGCGAACGATTTTTCTTCGGTCGTCCTCGGGATGAGGCGCAAGGGAGACCCGACTATACTTAAACGCGCCCGCTACGGCAACGCGATAACCTCGGCGCTAATATCCGTCGTTTGCGAGTTTGACGAAAAAATCACCGATCCGCTCACCGGGCTTCGCGGTTTCCCCGCGAAATATCTCGAGGATATCTGCTCAGTGCCGGGCGACGGCTACGATTTTGAGACAAACATGCTCCTTGAGATCAGCCGGAACAAGATTCCGATGAGGACGTTCCTCAGGGTCGGCACACCCGTCCAGGGCGAGAAAACCCACTCCCACTTCCGGCCGTTCAGGGACACCTTCAGAATCCTTTTCGAGCTGATAAGATATTACAACAAGGAGCTCGCCTTCACTCTTTCGTCGCTGCTCTGCTACGCGCTGGAATATCTCGTTTACCGGCTGTTCCTCGGATACATCCCCAACATGCCGGTATCGGGGGCGAACCTGTCAAGCCGCGTGATCGCCGCGCTGATCAACTACACGATAAACCGAAACATCGTTTTCAGGGCCAAAAACGGAGTAATATCTTCGACGGTAAAGTATTTCATAAACGCCGCGTTTATTCTGACCCTCTCGACGCTTCTCATAATCTTTTTCAACAAGCTTTTCCCGACGTCGTCAAACGTCGTAGCGAAATACGTCAAGCTCCCGGTAGACAGCGCGCTGTTTTTCCTGTCATTCCTCATTCAGAAAAAATGGGTCTTCAAATCCCGTGACTGACCTTCGGTACCAACATGGAAGAAATAGAAGTTAAAGAAAAAGAACAAGAAAAAAAGAAGTCCGCGTTAGCCGCGAAACTCGGTTCCCTTTTCAGAAAGAAAAAGGGGCCGGACCTTTCCGGCGTCCTCAGATACGATACAGATCCGGACAAAGGTCTGACCCCCGAGCAGGTTGAAAAGCGCACGACGGACGGTCTGACCAACAAAACCGACAGCAAGAGCAGCAAGACGGTATCGCAGATCATCCTGTCGAATATATTCACGTATTTCAACATCATCTTTTTCGTGATCGCCGCGATACTCATCGTTGAGAAATCGTACACTCACCTGACGTTCCTCATCGTAGTCGTCGTGAACACCGTCATCGGGACGGTACAGGAGCTCAGGTCAAAGAAAACGCTTGAAAAACTGACGCTCGTCTCTGCCCCCCTCACGACGGCTATACGCGACGGAGAGACCGTTCGGTTCAACGCGGAGGATCTCGTCCTCGATGACATCGTCGTATTCGAAGCCGGAAATCAGATCATAGCCGACGCGATCGTATGCACCGGAGAGGTCACCGTCAACGAGGCGCTCGTCACCGGCGAATCCGACGAGATCAAAAAGGCGCCGGGCGATTCCCTGCTCTCGGGCTCGTTCATCGTCTCCGGCTCCTGCCGCGCAAAGCTAGACAAAGTCGGAAACGAATCGTTCGCCGCAAAACTCTCGGTTGACGCGAAGAGAATCAGAAAAAAACAGCAGCCCGGTATGATGAAGTCCCTCACCACGCTCATCAAAGTGATAGGGATAATCATTATCCCGCTCGCCGCGGCGACGTTCCTCAACCAGCACGTCAGGCTCGGGCTTTCCGTCCACGACAGCGTGGAGAACACGGCCGGCTCGGTCATCGGCATGATACCGGAGGGGCTCTATCTCCTGACCTCGGTAGCCCTCGCCGTCTCGGCGATACGGCTGGCTAACCGTAAGACCCTCGTTCACGATATGAAATGCATAGAGACGCTCGCGCGCGTCGACGTTATATGCGTCGACAAGACCGGCACTGTCACCGAGCCGGAAATGCATCTCTGCGAGGTGATCCCGCTCGACCCCGACGACGGGGAAACGGTAAACGGGTCGCTGCGCGATTTCGCGCTGAACATGAGCGCCGACAACATAACGATAGCGGCGCTCAAGGAATATTACAACGACAAGCGCCCGTACAGGCGCGCGGAAAAGATCAGACCGTTCTCGTCCGCGACAAAGTTCAGCGCCGTCAGTCTCGGCGAAAAGAGCGCCCACATGCTCGGCGCGCCCGAATTTCTAATGAGGGCGGATTACGGATCGCTCAGAAAGCGGGTCGAGGAACGCTCCGGCATGGGAGAGCGCGTGCTGCTCTTTGCCGAATACGTCTGGCAGAATGAAGCCGGCAACATCTTTTCCGACGGGGATTTTGCAAACGGCAACATGATACCGCTCGCCCTCGTCACCTTCAAAAACCCCATCCGTCCCGAAGCGCGCGAGACGTTCGGGTACTTTACCGATCAGGGCGTCAGGATAAAGGTCATTTCGGGAGACAACCCGATAACCGTCGCCCGCGCGGCGGAGGAGGCGGGAATACCAGATTCCGACAAATTTATCGACGCGACCTCGCTGACCACCAAGGAAAAGATAGCCGACGCCATAGAGCAGTACACCGTGTTCGGCCGCGTGACGCCGGATCAGAAGCGCGATTTCGTCAAAGCGCTCAAGAAAGCCGGTCACACCGTCGCGATGACGGGCGACGGCGTGAACGACGTGCTCGCTCTCAAAGACGCCGACTGCTCGATCGCGATGGCGTCGGGCAGCGACGCGGCCTCGAACGTTTCTGATCTCGTTCTGCTCGACTCAAATTTCGCGTCAATGCCTCACGTCGTTGCCGAAGGCAGACGCGTAATCAACAATATCGAGCGCTCGGCCGCCCTGTTTATCGTCAAGAACATCTTCTCGTTCTTCATGACGATAATCGCCCTCATTTCGATGTCTCTCTACCCCTTCAAGCCGTCTCAGCTTTCGCTCGTCTCGGCGGCTATGATAGGCATACCGTCGTTTATACTCGCTCTCGAGCCGAACACCAACCTGGTCAAAGGAAAGTTCATGAGAAACGTTCTCATGCGCGCCTTCCCCTTCGCCATTACGGCGATAATTATGGTATGCTGGGAGATGCTGTTCGCGAGCGCATTCAGCAGTTCGATTAGCTCTCAGCTCTCGTCGACGATCGCGTTCTTCATATATACGGTCATATCGTATATCATGCTGTTCCACACCTGCCGGCCGATGACGCTGATTCACAAGATCCTGTTCGTGGCTATGGGTCTCTTCGTCGCCGTCGCCGTCCTTCTGATACCCGATTTCTTTGCGCTCGTCCCGCTATCCGCGGGCGGCCTGCTGATCCTGTTCACCCTGACCGTGATAAGCGTTCCGCTTTCATATCTCTTAAGAAGGATCTTCAGCAACCTCGGCAAATGGCGCGATAAATTCAGAGACTACGTCAAAAAAGACCTGGAGCAGGCAAATCCGACCGATATGGAGGACGACGATATATGAGACCTTACGACGTTATCAGAAAGAAAAGAGACGGGCTCGAGCTCTCGCGCGAGGAGATCAACTTCTTCGTGAACGGATACACAGCCGGAGAAATACCGGATTATCAGGCGTCCGCCCTCCTTATGGCGATATTCCTTAAAGGAATGACGGCCGCCGAGACGCTCTGCCTCACCGAGGCGATACGCGATTCGGGCACACGCCCCGATTTCAGCGATATAAAGGGCGTGAGGGTCGACAAGCACTCGACGGGCGGTGTCGGCGACAAGACCAGTCTCGTTGTCGGGCCTATCGTCGCCGCCTGCGGCATGACAGTTGCGAAGATAAGCGGCAGAGGTCTCGGCCACACCGGGGGAACGGTCGACAAGCTCGAGGCGATCCCGGGATACAGGACGGCGCTCTCGGGAGACGAGTTTGCCCGCGTCGTGAACAGGACGGGGATCGCAATCGTCGGTCAAAGCGGCGAGATCGCCCCGGCTGACAAAAAGCTGTACGCGCTTCGCGACGTCACGGCGACGGTAGAGTCGCTTCCTCTCATCGCCTCGTCCATAATGGGAAAAAAGCTCGCCGCCGGAGACGACGTCATTCTTCTCGACGTCAAGACGGGCAGCGGATCGTTCCTCAAATCCCCCGAAAACGCGACTGAGCTCGCCCGCGTCATGGTCGAAACCGGCAAGGCCGCTGGCAAAAAAACGGCGGCGCTCATCACGGACATGGATTCCCCGCTCGGAAACGAGATAGGAAATGCGAACGAAGTCGCCGAGGCGGTCCGGACTCTTAAAGGAAAGGGACCCGACGATCTCACGTATCTCTGCCGTATGCTTTCGGCAAACATACTGGTGCTCGCCGGTCTCGGCAGCGAGGCGGAATGCCTCTCGATCGTTGACGAGGCGCTTTACGGCGGCAAAGCTTTTGATAAATTCGCCGAGATGGTCGGCGATCAGGGAGGCGACCCGTCGTATATCTCCGACACGTCGCTCTTCGGCCGCGCGTCGGTGACAAAGGAATTCCTCGCCGTGCGCGACGGATTTATATCCGGGGTCAACGCGGAGGGATACGGAAGGACGTCCCTCATCCTCGGCGCCGGGCGCGAAAAGCTTACCGACGGGATAGACCCGCTGGCGGGGATAACCCTGCTGAAAAAACGCGGCGACAGAGTCGAAAAAGGCGAGCCGATCGCCATCCTCATGACGTCCGACGAAAGACGGATTTTCCCCGCACTCGACGAGATAGGAAAGTCAACGTTCTATTCCGACGAGAAGCCGGTCATTCCGCCGATGATTCTCGGAAAAGTCGACTGATCTTCCCTGTTCTCATTGCCGAAAAACGGAGAAAAAAAGAGTAATCGCAAGGTTTTTTGAAATTATCCCGGGTTTTTCCCGACCAAGGACGGGAAAAACCCGTTTTTTTCGAGTTTTTTCAAATTTTATCCGTCCCGCCTATTGCATTTTTCACGAATATTTGATAGAATGTTGAATGTTTTATTAATGCGGTCCGGCGGGCGGTTTCCGTCCGCGTCCGGTGCAGGGAAAGGAACGGTCACAATAATGGATCAATCTTCAAAAAAGATAATTCGTCTGGAGCATATCAGCAAGTCTTTTGACGGCGAAAAGGTTCTCGACGACATCAATCTTTACATCAGGGATAAGGAGTTCGTAACGCTGCTCGGTCCCTCGGGCTGCGGAAAGACCACCACCCTCCGCATAATCGGCGGTTTCGAATCGCCGGATACTGGAGACGTTTATTTCGACGACGCGCGCATAAACGACATTCCGCCGTACAAGCGCCACGTAAACACGGTGTTTCAGAGATACGCCCTGTTTCCGCATCTTAACGTCTTTGAAAACGTGGCGTTCGGACTCCGCGTTTCGGGCGTAAAAGAGAAGGAAATCGTGGAACGCGTCGAGGAAATGCTCAGTTTCGTCAACCTCAAGGGCTTTGAAAAGCGCGACGTCACAAAGCTTTCCGGCGGCCAGCAGCAGCGCGTTGCGATCGCCCGCGCGCTGATAAACAAGCCGCGCGTCCTGCTTCTTGACGAGCCGCTCGCGGCGCTTGACCTCAAGCTCCGCATGGATATGCAGAACGAGCTCAAATCGCTTCACGAAAAAACGGGGATAACCTTTATATACGTCACGCACGATCAGGAAGAAGCTCTTTCCATGTCAGACACGATAGTCGTCATGGCAAACGGCAAGATACAGCAGATCGGCACCCCCGAGGATATATACAACGAGCCGAAAAACGCGTTCGTCGCCGACTTCATAGGCGAATCGAACATTCTCGACGGCATTATGATCTCGGATTACCGCGCAAAATTCGCAGGTCACGTCTTTGAATGCCTCGACAAGGGCTTTGAGCCGAACGAAAAGGTCGACGTCGTGGTAAGACCGGAGGACGTCGACATCGTTCCCGCCGAAAAAGGAATGCTCAAGGGCACCGTCACTTCCCTGACCTTCAAGGGCGTACACTGGGAGATCATCGTCGACATCCAGGGCTTCAAGTGGATGATACAGACGACCGATTACTGCGCACCCGATTCCGAGATAGGACTTTACATAGAACCGGATGCCATACACATAATGAAAAAATCCGAGTTCTCGGGTATGTTCGGGGATTACTCATCGTACAGTGAAGAGTTTGACGAGCTCTCCGACGCCGAGGCGGCTCTCGAAGCCGAGGAAGAGGCAGAGGAATGAAGAAAAAGTCATTTCTCGAGGGCTTTGCAGCCGTACCGCACGCCGTCTGGGCGCTGCTCTTCATAGCCGCGCCGCTGGTGTTCGTCGTCTATTTCGCCTTTACCGACGCGTACGGGAATTTCACGTTCGACAACATCACGAAACTGTCAAGCTACACACACATTTTCGTCCTCTCGGTATGCTTCGCGCTCATATCAACGGTGATATGTCTGCTCATTGCCTACCCCCTCGCCTTTGCGCTCTCGAGGATGTCGCAGAAGGCGCAGAGGATACTTATCGTGCTGCTCATGCTCCCGATGTGGGTCAGTCTGCTGATACGCACGTACTCTCTCATGGCGATCCTCGACAACGGCGGCCTGCTCAATTCCCTGCTCCAGAAGCTGAATATGGGAACCGTCAGGATCATCGGTACGTCCGGCGCCGTCATTCTCGGTATGGTCTACGACTATCTGCCTTATATGGTCCTACCGATCTATACAAGCATGTCAAAACTCGATTTCCGTTATCTCGAGGCGGCCAACGACCTCGGCTGCACGCCGTTCTCGACGCTTTTCAGGGTCATGATACCGCTCACGGTACCCGGCGTAGTATCGGGAGTGACGATGGTCTTCGTCCCGTCAATTTCAACGTTCTATATCTCTCAGAAGCTCGGCGGCGGCGCCTTTGACCTCATAGGCGACACGATAGAGCGCCAGTTCCAGAATCCGAGCACTTATAATATCGGAGCGGCGATATCGCTCGTGATGATGATACTCATCATCCTCTCGATCGCGGTAATGAACCGTTTCTCCGACAGGGACACAGCGGAGGAAAGAAAATGAAAGTACTGTCAAGAATCTACGTTTTCCTGATCTTCCTGCTCCTTTATATCCCTATACTGATGCTCGTACTGTTTTCCTTCAACGATGGCGGTACG
>JAFZCF010000136.1 GCA_017552165.1 Clostridia bacterium | reverse complement strand
GTGGAATACGGCTTCCGGCTCCCGTCCGCCTTTGACAACAGGCCGCTTTTCTTCGACGAATTCAATTCAAAACTCAATCAGGTCATATACGTTTCGGCCACTCCGGCCGAATACGAGAGAAACAGAGCTTCGCAGCTGGTGGAGCAGATCATCCGTCCGACCGGGCTTGTCGACCCCGAAGTGGAGATAAGACCCATCAAAGGGCAGGTCGACGACGTCATGGGGGAGATCCGCATCCGCGCGCAGCGCGGCGAGCGCACCCTCGTCACGACGCTCACGACGAAGATGGCGGAGGATCTTACCGAGTATCTCGAGTCAAATCTCATCAAGGTCAGATATCTGCACCACAACGTCGAGACCATCGAGCGTATGCAGATAATCAGGGATCTGCGGCTCGGGCTTTTCGACGTGCTCGTGGGGATAAATCTCCTGCGCGAGGGGCTCGACATCCCCGAGGTCTCGCTCGTCGCGATCCTCGACGCAGACAAAGAGGGGCTCTTCCGTTCCGAGACGTCGCTCATACAGACGATAGGGCGCGCCTCACGAAACGCCGGAGGCAAGGTGATCCTCTACGCCGACGAAATGACGAACTCCATGAAAAACGCCCTGACGGAGACCAACCGCCGCCGCGAAAAACAGCTCGCTTTCAACAAAGAACACGGGATAGTTCCTAAAACGATCGTCAAGGACGTGCGCGACCTCATCGACACCGGTCTGCCGCGCAAAGGCGGCAAGAAGGACCGCCGCGGCGACAGGGGCAGACGCGCGGCGGAGACGGTCCCGGCCGAAAACTATACCGTCGAGGAACTCACCGCCCAGATGAAGGCAGCGGCAAAGCGGCTTGAATTCGAGCGCGCCGCATACATCCGCGACCTCATTGAGGAGATCAAAAAATCCTCGGCCGATATAAACGAATAACTTTTTTCCCGCCGCACTTGACAATCCGGCCGGAAAGTGGTACAATAGCGCCGTTGTAGAGACTGCGCACGGAGAAGTCGCGTAGTTGGTCGAGCGCGCGCGACTGGAAATCGCGTAACCCGGAAACGGGTTCGAGAGTTCGAATCTCTCCTTCTCCGCCAAAATTTAAAGAGGGCGTCTGCCCTCTTTTTTGATTATATGGACTGTTTTTTTCGCACCCCGCGCTTTCGGCAGAGGTTTGACAAAAACGCGCTTTTCGGGTATAATGACGTGAGAAATACGGGAAAACGGAGGGACAATATGGAAGACGATTGGAGACTGACAAACCAGGAACTGTATCTGACAGGCAAAACGCTGTATTTTATCAAGTATCGCAACTTTTCAGAGGAATGGGATCACAAGCATTGCGAGTTTTGCTGGGAAAAATTCTCCGAATACGACGGCGATCTGCATGAGGGATACTGCACCCAACCGGAAAACACGCCGGGTGCATACTGGATCTGTCCCGAATGCTATAACGATTTCAAGGAAAAATTCAAGTGGAAACTCGGTCCATCAAACTGATATGGCAAATTTGAGAAACCGGAGGTTGATGAAATGCAGGACTACATGGACCTTATAAGATCCAGGCACAGCGTGAGGCGGTATCTCGACAAGCCGATCCCGGCGGAGGTGAGGACGCAGCTCGACGCCCGCGCCGGAGAGCTTAACCGTGAGAGCGGACTTGACATTCAGATCATTTACGACGAGCCCGAATGCTTCGGCAGCGCCAGGGCGAAATACGGCAGCTTTGACGGCTGCTCGAACTATATCTGTCTCATCGGGAACAAAGAGACGGAAGACCTCGACGAGCGCTGCGGATACTACGGCGAGCTCCTCGTCCTGAAGGCGCAGGAACTCGGGCTCAACACCTGCTGGGTCGCCCTCACCCACGGAAAGACGAAATCTGTCCTCAAACCGGAACAGAAAGAGGTCATCGTCATCTCGCTCGGCTACGGCGAAAATCAGGGCAAGCCGAGAAGGAGCAAAAAGCCCTCCGACGTTTGCAAAGACGGCGGCGATCTCCCCGAATGGTACGCAAAGGGGATCGAGGCCGCGCTCCTCGCGCCCACTGCGATAAATCAGCAGAAATTCAGATTCTCCCGCGACGGGAACAGGGTCTCCCTCGAGGCGGGCAAAATCGGCCCGTGCCTGAGGATCGATCTCGGCATCGTGAAATGCCATTTCGAACTCGGCGCCGGCCGCGAAAACTTTGAGTGGGAAAAGTAAGATCATGACAAAAGCAGGGCGCGGCGCCCTGCTTTCTAAATTTCTGACAATTTATCTCGTTATGAGGAACGCGAAGACCCCGAGGACGGCGAGAAAAATGAAATTGACAGCGAAAAACAGCCCGAGATATTTTTTCGTCTGACCGGGATAAAGGAGCCGGAACTCGCTGAAGGTTATGAGACTCGCGAGGGAGGCGACGAGCGTCCCCGTCCCGCCGATATTTACGCCGTAGAGCAACTCCCTGTAATTGTCCGTGAACCGGGAGAGCAGGATCGCCGTCGGCACGTTGCTTATTATCTGGCAGGAGCCGAGGGCGGGCAGAAGCACCCCATGCGACAGCATGGACGCCATGAGGTCGCGCACCGCAGGGATGCGGGCGAGATTGCCGGTGAAGACGAAGAAAAACGCAAAGGTGAAGAGCAGCGGATAATCCACGCTCTTGAGGGCGCTGCGGTCCGCGAATACGAGCGCGACGGTCACGACGGCGAGGCATATCCGCCAGTCGAGCACCCTGAATATGCACAGGACGGAGAGCGCGAAAAGCGCGAGATAAAGCGCCGTCCTTTTTGCGTTCAGTTTTTCGGGAAATTCGCCCGATATCTCGATCTTTTCGGGCTTTAAGATAAAGCAGCATACGGTGAGCAGGCCGATCGCGACGAGGAACGGCGGGAGCATTATAAGGGTGAACTCCCCCGTCGGGATGTTGAACTTTGAATAGAGATAAAGATTCTGCGGGTTGCCGAATGGCGTGAGCATGCCGCCGAGGTTCGCCGATATGTTCTGAAGGATGAAGACGTACGCGCTGTGCTTTTCCTTTCCGGCGACCGAGAGGGCGTAATACCCTATCGGCAGAAAGGTGATGAGCGCCATGTCGTTCGCGATAATCATCGACCCGATGAAGGTCATGACGACGAGCAGGAGCGAAAGGAACCTGAAATCCCCCGCCGCCTTCACCGTTTTTCTCGCTATTATGGAGAAAAACTTTATGTTCCTGAGGGCGCAGACCACGCCGAGGGTCATGAAAAGGCAGGCGAGGGTCTTGAGGTCGAAATAGCCGAGATATTCGGCGTCGGGGGGCACGAAAAAGACGGTGACGACCATCGCCGCCGCAGCGACAAGCATAACGATATTGTTTTTCAGAAAGTATTTCAGTCTGCTCAAGGTCACGCCCCCGCCGCGGCTCGCCGCGGCTCGGATATTTTACTACTTTTCGGCGGGATAATCAAGCGCCGCCGGGGCGTATATCATTTGACAAAAGGGATTATATATGATATAATGCGCGGCGGGGGTGATTTCGTTTGCTGACAGACCGTCTTTTCTGCCCGGATCACAGATTCCGGGACGTATATGAGATCGACCCCGAATGGCTCCGCGGCCTCGGGGTGAGGGCCGTGCTCCTCGATATCGACAACACCCTCGTCACGTACGACGATCCCGAACCGACGGAGGAGGCCTCCGCCTGGCTCGATAAGCTCGGCAGGGCCGGCGTCGCCGTCGCTTTCGTCTCGAACAACGACCGCGAAAGGGTGGAGAGATTCAACGCCCGCCTCGGCTTCGTAGCCGAGTGGAAAGCCGGCAAGCCGCTTGTGAGAAAAAGCCGCCGCGCCCTCTCTGCGCTCGGCGTCACGCCCTGCGAAACCGCCGTGATAGGCGACCAGATCTTCACCGATATACGGTCGGGGAAAAAGCTTGGGGTCAGAGTCACGATACTCGTCGAGCCGATAAAGGACAAGCTCACGCCGTTTTTCAGATTCAAGCGCCTCCTCGAAAGGCCGATCAAATACAGATACGAGAAAATCAGGGAGAAAAAACATGAAAGCTCTCAGTAAAATCGCGGTGATCGCCGTCGCGGCGGCGCTGCTTACCGCAATGCTAACCGTATTCCCGGCAGCAGCGAAGACACCGGTCATATCTCTTAATCCCCAGTCCGTGCGCTGGCCGGCGACCGCAAAGGCCGCCGTGTATTCGTGCAGATGCTCCAACGAGAACACAGAATACGGTCCCGAATTCGAACGCGAATGGTATTTTTTCTACAACGGGATGGATTTCGCGGCGAAAGACGTTTTCGCGAAACCCATAGACTATCCCTTCGGAGATTTCGATAAAGACGGCTCGGGATTTGTCGGCACTACGATCATGATCGCGAACCCCGGCAAGGGTCTTGAAGGCACGGAGATATACTGCGTCGTAAAATCCGACGATTCCCATTTCGCCGAAAGCACGCACGCAACGATACTTTTTGACAGCGCGGCCATATCATCGGAAGCCCCGGAGTTCACCTCCGTGCCGGCAGAGATCACGGCAACGGCGGGCAAGTCGTTCACCATCACCTGTGACTATACCTATCAGGGGCAGTGTTCCACCACGCCGATGTGGTACGAGACTCCGAACGGCAAGCTGGAAAACATTCAACTGATCATGGACGCCGGCGAAAAGAAATCCTTCACCGACAAAAGGAACTCCCCCGGCGACTATTATTATGTCTTCGCGGTGGAACTGGAAAGTCTCAACGGCAAGGATACGTCGATATCGTATTCCTCCCCGATCCACGTCAGGGTGAAGGCGGGCGGCGGAGAACAGTCCGAGCAGAGTGTGGGGCTTGAGATCACCTCCCTGCCGAAAAAAACGAGCTATTTCCTCGGTGATACTCTCTCGCTCAAGGGGCTTGTCGTAAGATACTACACCGATCTCGGATTCCAGGACATTAAAGACGGCAAGGGTATGGGAGTCAGCCCCACCACGCTCACAAAGTTCGGCACCAACAGGATAACCCTCATCTACGAGGGGCTCACGACGTACTTCGACGTTGAGGTCGAGGGCGCGCCCGCCATACCGCTGATCGACTCGCTCAGCCCGGGGGTCACCGAAAAGCTCGGCACTCCCGTCACCCTCTCGGTGGGAGCACACTCGACGGACGGCGGAACGCTCACCTATCAGTGGTACAGCTCGAACGTTGACGACAT
>JAFZCF010000135.1 GCA_017552165.1 Clostridia bacterium | reverse complement strand
GTGGAGTCTTCGTCGCCCTCAAGGGAAAGGACGCCGGGGAGGAGCTCCGCCTCGCTCAAAACGCGGCGGCGGCGCTTGGCGGGTCGGTCTCCGACTTCGCCGTGCCGCTGAACGGCGGAGAGCCCGGGATCGTGAGACACGTCGTCGTCGTGAAAAAAATATCCCCCTGCCCCGCGGAATATCCGCGCAGGTATTCGAAAATAAAAAGTGCCCCGCTGTGAGCGGGGCGAAAGGAACCGCCTTGAAATTCGTCTTTCAGAGAATAATCTGTCCCGCGTGCGTGATCTTCACGGCGCTCACCGTTCTGTTCTCGGTCCTGCTCTCGCTGTCGGGTACGATGATGTACCTGCCGATGATGGACCTTGCGAGCGTAGCCGAGCTTCTCGGGTTTTCGGTCGTCGTCGCGCTCGCGAATCTGCTGTTTTCGTCAAAGCTCCCCTTCGGGGCCGCGCTCGCGCTGCATTTCGTCGCGACGGTCGGCGGCTTCGGCCTTATATTCCTGCTGATAGGAAAGCATTACGGCTCGCCCTCCGGGGCGTGGTCGCTGCTGGCGGTCGTCGCCGCCGCCTATATAGCCGCGGCGGTCGTCGTCTGCGTTATACGGCTCGCCTTACGGAAAAAACAGGCAGACAAAGAAGAATACAAGCGTCAGTTCTGAAGAAACTCCGCGATGGCGCGTTTGACCATTTTAATCGCGTCTTTCCGTTCGGATTCGTTCTGCATTTTGTTGAGACTGTCGAGCGCCCTCAGGCGGTCGGCGGTCTTTTCGTTTCTGTCAAACGCTATCTGCGCGGTTTCCTCTGCGATTTTCTTTTTTATGTTGCGCATGATTTCTGTCCTCCTTCGCGCAGTATTATACCACGGCCGGGGCAAATCTCCGTCTCACGAAAATCGCACGTTTTTTCTTGACAAATCGCAGGATTGTTGATAAACTTTACAAAATGAAGGCGAAAAACCGCGTCGGGTCAGTCGGCGAACACAAACTCCGCGGCGGCGGATGGCTCGCCGTCGGAATACAGCGAGACCGCGGCGGACGGGCCCGACAATGCGACGCAGGCGCTCGCCTCGGCGCCGCGCTTTATCGCCCTGACGTACACGAGCCGCAGGCCGCAAAGCCGGCGCGATCTCATTTCGTCCGGAACGGCCTCCCAGGCGAGCTCCGCGTACCTCGTGTTGTGAACGTGGCCGTTGTAATCGAAATCGGCGTATCTGAGGCATACGGGCAGCGCCTCCCCGGGATACGGTGCGGGGCGCAGACGGTATGTATCGGGAGGAAGGGCGCGCCTGTCCTCCGGCTCGTAAACCGACACTATCTCGTCCGTCATGCGCTGGAGCTTGCCGTCCGAGACGTTCACCAGCGCGCTCTGCGCCTCGGCTCTTATTATGACCTCGCCGTCGGCGTCCGCGACCTCGAAGTTTCTCGTTATCACAAACGACGGACGCGCCGCGACCGCCCAGGTCGAAAGGTCGAGCGTCTCGGTCTCGAGCGGGCTCCTCGCTATCTCAAGCCGCCAGCCCGTGACAATCCAGGCGACGCCCTTGCGCGTGCTTTCTATCACGTCGTGCCCGACGCTCTCCATGTGATGCTCGGCGACGGTCTCGAGCATCGAGAGTACCGCAGCCGGCGAAAGTCCGCCGCCAGCGTCGCAGTCCGAAAGTCTGGCTCTGTATTTTTCCCTGAAAATCATGGGACACCTCGGCAAATTTATTCGCTTAAATCATACCACAAAAGCGCGGGAAAGTAAACACAAATGGCAGAAACGCTCAACGACAAAATAAATAAACGGCCGCTTTGTGCCTGCTGCGCCGCCTTCTCGGCGGGGCTCGTCGCCGTGTCGTTCCTCGGCGGGGCGACCGTTCCCGGGATCATCTTCTCGGCCGCCGCGTTCCTCGTCGCCTTATACGCCTGGTTTATACAAAAATATGGGTTCGAACTCAAATTACGCAAGAAGCTTAACGACGATAAACAGCTGGCCGCCGCCGTGGCCGCGGGGATGCTCGCCATCGGCTCGATGATCCCGCATATCATCGCCGGCGGAATACAAAATCGGCTCGAAACGTGGTCGGGCGAGCACGCCGTCACATGCCGCGTGACGGAGATTACCTCACGGTATCCATATTTTTCCTCTGCGACGGTCAGCGTGACGGAGATAGACGGCGAAAAGGTCTCGTTCTCCGCTCGGCTGACGGTCGAACAGGAGCTCGAGACAGGGACCGGCGGCGTCCTGCGGCTCGAAAACGCCGCTCTCTCGCCGATTCCCGAGGACGAAAACGGCTTCCCCGCCGCCCGCTATTACGCCGGGCGCGGGATATATTACGAAATAGAATGCGAAAGCCTCGTCACAGGGGAGACCGAGCCGACGCTGTACGACCGCGTGTCGTCGTTTTCGGCGCGGCTTTCCGCGCGGCTTGCCGTGCTGTGCGGACGGGACGAGGGCGGGCTCGCCTCGGCGCTGTTCCTCGGCAAAAAGGACGCCCTGCCCGACTCGGTAAAGCGGGATTTCTCCCGTCTCGGGATCTCTCATCTGCTCGCCGTCTCCGGCCTGCACCTGACGATGATCGTCTTCTTCGCCGAAAAAATATCGGCGGCGGTGTTCAGGAAGCGCTTTACACCCCTGTTCGTCAGCATTGGCGTCGCCGCGTTCTACGCCGTCCTCACGGGTCTGCACTACTCCGTGATACGGGCAGCAATAATGCTCACGGCGGCCCTCACCGCAAAATACGCGGGGCGCCGCGCCGACCCACCGACCTCCCTTGCCGTCGCCGCCGCGCTGAT
>JAFZCF010000007.1 GCA_017552165.1 Clostridia bacterium | reverse complement strand
TGCGATTTTCGTGCGACAAACGTGCGAAAAAGGTGAGATGCGTTTTTCGGCCGGACGCGGTATAATAATGCCGTCACCGAGGGACGCGTCCGAGGTACGGCCGAGTGGCGCCGCCGAAGAGTGGCCGAGTGTACAGCCGAGTGGCGGCCGAGTGGCACGGCCGCGGGGGCTTACGGCGGGCGGCGGGCACATTTTATTTCCCGGGGTGATTGAAACGCGGCGGGCGGTATGGTATAATATAGTCGTGCGGATGGCCCGCACGGATCAGAGGATCAGACAGGAGATACAGATAAAAATGTTGAACGACATTCTCGCGTCGAAAAAGGAACTTTTCGCGTCCGACGCTCAGACGGTCCTTAGGGGACATGAAAACAGATCGCGCCGCGTGAGGCTTCTGAAGGGAAACCTCGTAGGCAACGCCCGCGCCTCCTCCGCCGGAATCTCCGCAAGAGTATGCAAAAACGGCGTTTACGGCTTCGCATCGGCCGGCGAGTATTCCGAGGAGGCCGCCGAACCGTCCTGCGCAAGGCGACCGAAAACGCGGCGTTCCTCGCGTCCCACGGAGGGAGAAACGTCCCGCCGTCGCCCGGGATGAGGGGCGGCTACGTCCCGTACGGGAAAGAAATCATAGATCTCCCGCAGAAAAGGGCGATCGACCTCTGCAGAGAGATAGACGCGCACATAGCCGAAAAATACCCGGATCTTTCGAGCCGGACGGTGGTCTATTCGGAGGATTCGCAGGATAAGATCATATACACGTCGGACGCGCTCGACGGACGCGCGACCTATCCGAGATGCTATATATACGTCGTCCTCGACTCCGAGACGCCCGACGGAGTGCCCGTCGAGGTCTTCCGCGCATTCGGCGGTCTCGGCTGCATAGACGACTGGTTCGCCGACCTTGTGCCGATATACGAGGGGATCGAAAAACTGTATTCTCAGCTCTGCGACAAGAAAAACGGCGTGTACGCCGAGGCGGGGTACAAGACCGTGGTCCTCGGCGGCATGATGACGGGAATGCTCTCCCACGAGGCGGTGGGACACACCGTTGAGGCCGATCTCGTTCTGGGCGGCAGCGTCGCGGGGAAGCTCCTCGGCAAACAGGTCGCCTCCGAGATGGTGACGCTCACGGACTTCGCAAACGAGGCCTTCGGCGCTCCGACGCCTCTCCCGGTCTATATTGACGACGAGGGGACGGCGGCAAAGGACGCCGTGCTGATAAAGGACGGCATACTCACGGGATATATGCACAGCCGCGAAAGCGCGCAGCACTTCGGCGTCGAGCCGACCGGCAGCGCGAGGGCCTGGGCCTTCGGGGACGAACCGCTCATCAGGATGAGGAACACCTGTATCCTCCCGGGGAACGACAAACTCGCGGACATGATCGCCTCGGTCGACGACGGGTACTATCTCGTCGATTCGGGGAACGGGCAGGCCGACCTCACCGGGGAGTTCATGTTCGGCGTCACGATGGGATACGAGATCAGGAAAGGGAAGCTCGGCAGGGCGCTCCTCGACACGACGGTCACGGGCATCGCCTTTGAAATGCTCAAAACGGTCGATATGATCTCGAGCGAGATCGTATGGTCCTCAAGCGGATTCTGCGGCAAAAAGCAGCCGATGCCGGTCGGCATGGGCGGCCCCGCCCTCCGCTGTAAGATCATGATAGGCGGCAGATGAGCCGGAAAGGATATGCGGATATGAAGGATCTTATTGATATTTCCGAAAAAATAAAGGCGGCGCTCTCGGAGAGCGGCGTATCGAAATACGCGATAAGCGCGAGCCGCTCGCAGATGGACGAGTTCAACGCCGAAAACGGCGAGTTTTCGCTCTACCGCACGGTATATTCGGGCTCGCTCGGCGTGACGGTCTTCAAAGACGGCAAGCGCGGCGCGGCGTCCGGCAACGACCTCAGCGGAGAAGGCATCGAAAAGACGGTCTCCGACGCGATTTCGGCGGCCGACGCGGGCGAGCCGGACCCCGCCTACGACATAGCCCCCTGCGCCGGCAGGGAGCATTTTTCCTACGGCGTGACCGAGCCGGACACGGACCTGCTTTTCTCCCGCTCGAAAGAGTTCCTCTCGGACATCGCGAGGGATTATCCGAAGATCGCCGTCATGCTCGCCGTGATCAGCCACGGCTCGGCGCGGACTCTGTATGAAAATTCGAACGGCACGCTCTTCACGACCGAATGCGGCGAATACGGCGCGTCGATAGAGTTCTCGGCGAACGACGGCGAGAACGTCACGGGCATGGACGGCGCCGGATTCGCGACCGACGATCTCTCGACCCCGTTCATCGACAGGGCGGACGCGAGGGCGAAGCTCTCCGACACCGAAAAGCGGCTGAAGCTCATACCCTTCGACGGCAAATTCGAGGGGACGGCCATACTGACCCCGTCCTGCCTCGGGGAGTTCCTGTCCATGCTGCTCGACAACTACGCGGCGGGGAACGTCATCCTCGACGGCACGAGTCTCTGGCTCGACAAGGTCGGACAGAAGGTCGCCGACGAAAAACTGACGGTCTCCTTCCCGACGTCGGACCCGAGGATTGTGTCGCGCTCCAACTACACGTCCGACGGATTCCGCGCGGAAAACTTCAATATAATAGAAAATGGTGTGCTGAACGGCCATATGCTCGGGCTTTACGTCGCCAACAAGACGGGACGCCCCGTCGTCAAGTCGGAGTTCGGCTCCGCCGTCGTAGAGGGCGGCGACGTCACGCTCGGCGAGATGATAAAGGCGATCGACCGCGGTATAATCGTGGGGAGCTTCTCGGGAGGACATCCCGGCACGAACGGCGAGTTCTCGGGGGTGGCCAAGAACGCCTTCCTCATCGAGGGCGGAAAGATAGCCGGCGCCGTCAGCGAAGTGATGATAAACGGCAATCTCGGGGAGATGTTCGGGAACATATCCGGCATATCGTCGGAGACCGTCGCGGACGGCTCGTCGGTTCTGCCGTACATGGCGTTCCCGCGCATAGTCATATCGGGAAAATAAAAAGACAGGATAGACGCCCCGCGGCCCCGCCGCGGGGCGGTTTTTCCCACGATATAAACATAAACGACGCACGGTTGACAAAAACGGCTGTATGATGTATAATATAACGTTAAAGAAAATGCGAGGTTTTGCCTTTTTTCAGGCTCCGGAGGAATAAATGTCAGATTACAAAACGGAAAACATCGACGGCGGGTACACTCTTTACAAGGGTAAGCCCCTCGTCAGGCACGGCAACATGCTCTGCTACGGGGATATGAGCGACGACTACGTCCTCTATCTCATGGTAATAACCGAGAAAACCGTGGAGACCCCGACGGGAACGGACAAGGTCCCGGATCTCGTCATCGTACAGGTTACGAGCACCGACGGCAGCAAATCGCCGGCGGACAGGCTTGTCAAGCAGTTTGAAAAGAACGGCCTTTACGACGCGATCGACGTCGGGCTGCTCTGGCTCAACAAATTCAACAAAAAATAAACCGTGGGGAATCTCATAAGAGCGCTTTCGGATGACGGCGCGGTCTTTGCCATGGCTGCCGACATGACGGACGCCGTGGCCGAGGCGCAGAGGATACACGGATCGAGCCCCGTCTGCACGGCGGCGCTCGGACGGCTTCTTGTCGCTTCCGCGTTCACCGGTCAGCTTCTCAAGGAACCCGAGGCCTCGGCAACGCTCCGCGTGAACGGAGGAGGCCCGGCGGGCACTCTGATCGCCGTCAGCGACAGTCTCGGAAACGTCCGGGGATACGTTGAAAATCCCGCGGCGGATCTGCCTCTCAGAAACGACGGGAAGCTCAACGTCGGGGGCGTCGTCGGATGCGACGGATATCTCTCCGTCGTGCGGGATTTCGGCACCGGAGAGCCCTACACCGGGCAGGTCAGGCTCGTTTCGGGAGAGATCGCCGAGGACGTCACGTCATATTTTGCCGAAAGCGAGCAGACCCCGACCGCATGCGCGCTCGGAGTGCTCATAGGAACGGACGACAAAGTGTCGGCGGCGGGCGGGTATTTCATAAGGCTTCTCCCTTCGGCGGACGAAACTACGGCCGCAGAGGTCGAGCGGCTCGTGAAAGAGGCGCCCCCCATCACGGCGATGCTTTCCTCGGGGATGACCCCCGACGGCGTATGCAATAAGGTACTCGGCGGTCTCAGGATGCAGATCCTCGACCGGTTTTCGCCCGTTTACCGCTGCACCTGCAGTCTTGACAGAGTTGAGAGGGCTCTCATTTCTACGGGCCGGGAGGAACTCCTCGACATGGCCCGCGATCCCGAGACCCGCGTCGGATGCCGTTTCTGCGGCAAAGAATA
>JAFZCF010000134.1 GCA_017552165.1 Clostridia bacterium | reverse complement strand
CGAGCAGGGTACCATGCAGTCGATAGAGATCCAGATGGCAAAGAACGAGATCGAGGGCTTTCAGTACCTCCTGACCTCGGACAAGGACGTCGACGGCCTGCGCTGTGACGTTACTCCCCTCGGCGACGGGCAGGGACACACCCTCTCGGGCACGGTGAACGTCGCGTGGTACGAATGGATAAACCTCTCGGACGGGAGGCACGACGTCTTCGTGTGGCAGCCCGTAGCCATGCTCCCGATGGACGACGAGTATCAGGGCGGCAGCTTTGACGTGGCCGGCGGCACCTGCCGCACGCTCTACGTCGGCTATAAGACCGACGCCGACACGGTCCCCGGCACCTACACGGGCAAACTGACGGTCAGCAAAAACGGAACGGAGCTCCTCTCGGGCGACGTTTCGGTCAGAGTCCGCGACGTCTATTACGACGAAAAGACCGAGTGCATGACCATGATGGGCCTCGGCTACGACAAGGAAGACACCAATCCGATGGTGCCGGCGGGACCGGATAGCGCGCCCGCGCTCGGCTCTCAGCAGGCGTCCGGCAGATTCCTGAACGCCAATCTTCTGCTCGAATACACCGATTTCCTGCTCGAAAACAGATGCTGCCCGACGTGGCTGCCCTTTGAGAACGAACTCCTCACCGACAGGACGGAGGAGCTCAAGGCCTTTATGAACAACCCGCGCATGACCGGGACGTACATAAGCGCGCGGCTGCACGGCGACGCTGAAGAGAACGCGGCGTTCCTCGCCGAGGAATATAAGGTCGCCGTGGAGAACGGCTGGACCGACCGGATCTATTTCGGCATAGTCGACGAGCCGACCTCCGAGGCGCACATGCAGTATATGATAGCGAAATCCGCGCTCGTGAACGAGTCCTTCCCGACCACCCGCTTCATGGACGCCTTCGGCATTGACATACCGTCGGAAGGCAAAAACATAGTCGAGCGCATGGCGGAATACAGCACAACGTTCTGCATAAACACGATAGCGTTCGAAGGGGCGTTCAAAGATTCTATGATGAAGCTCAAGACAGAGCGCGGCGACACGCTTTTCTGGTACGTCTGCGGCGGACAGGCGAGCGGATACATCAATATCCTTCCTTGCACGCCGGGAACGGACAAGCGCATCCTCTTCTGGCAGCAGTACCAGCAGGATATCGACGGATTCCTGTACTGGCGCGTTTCGCTCTGGAACATGTGCTACGATATATGGGCCGACGACTATATGGAGACGGACTTCCCGTTCCCCAAATCCTCGGGCACGCCGACCGGCGACGGAGTTCTGCTTTACTGGCACCCGATAACACAGAAGCCCGTCACAACGATAGGTTTTGAGGCGGTGCGCGACGGCATCGAGGACTTCCAGCTTCTGCGCATGGCAGAGCGCAGGCTCGGCAGGGAAGAGGTCCTTAAATACGTTGAGAAGATAACGACGGGCGTCACAGAGTTCGTCCAGTACAAGGACGGCAGCACGGCGCTCCTCAACGAGGTCAAAAATCAGATCTTCGACCTGCTCGAAAACGCCGCCTGATCCCCACTTACAAGGTGAAATGAAATGAAAACGACAACAACAAAGAGAAAAAACGCCCTTATCCTCGCCGCGCTCCTCGCCGTCATTCTCTTGGCGGCGGTCATAACTGCGTGCAGCGGCGAAGGCCCCGGGCCGGCCGTCACGACGGACGGCGATACGGTTTCGGCGACCGTGACGACGGGCGAGCCGGAGGACCCCGCGGTTCTCAGCGGATGGTTCGACTACGGCTCGGCGCTCTATCAGCGCGACAAATTCGAGCCCGGCGAAATGCAGTCGATTGAGATCCAGATGGCAAAGAACGAGATCGAGGGATTACAGTATCTCCTGACCTCGGACAAGGACGTCGACGGCCTCAGATGCGACGTTACGCCGCTGAGCGACGGGCAGGGACACACGCTTCCCGGCACCGTCAACGTCGTATGGTACGAATGGATAAACCAGTCCGACGGGAGGCACGACGTTTTCGTGTGGGAGCCCGTCGCCATGCTCCCGATGGACGACGAGTATCAGGGCGGGAGCTTTGACGTGGCGGGAAACACCTGCCGCACGCTCTACGTCAGCTATAAGACCGACGCCGACACCGTCCCCGGCACCTATACCGGTAAACTGACGGTCAGCAAAAAAGGAGAAACGCTCCTTTCGGGCGACGTTTCGGTCAGAGTCCGCGACATCTATTACGACGAAAAGACCGAGTGCCTGACGATGATGGGCCTCGGCTACGACAAGGAAGACACCAACCCATCGATGCCCGAGGGCCCGGACTCCGCTCCCGCGCTCGGACGCCAGCAGCGTTCGGGAAGATTCCTGAATCAGGAGCTTCTTTACGAATATACCGATTTCCTGCTCGAAAACAGGTTCTGCTCCTCGTGGCTGCCGTTCGAGTGGGGAATACTCGATACCGACGTCGAGCAGATCAGGCATTTTATGGACAATCCGAGATTCAACACGGTCGGCATATCGGAAAAGGGCCCGTCGCTTACAAGTATTTACGATCTGTTCTCCAAAAACGGCTGGACGGACAAGTGCTATTTCGCATATTTCGACGAGCCGACGACGGAGGGACATCTCCAGGGGATAATGGGGAACGCTGCGGAGGTGAAAAAATACTTCCCGACGACGCATTTCCTTGACGCCTTCGGCGTGAACATCTCGCTCGACGGGAGAAACGTCATCGAGCGTATGTCGGACTACACGACGACGTACTGCCCCAACACGCTTTTCTTCAACGGCGAGATCAGGGATTCGATGCTCCGGCTCAAGGCCGAACGCGGAGACACCCTCTTCTGGTACGTATGCGGCGGACAGGACAGGGGATATATAAACGCCCTGCCGTGCACGCCGGGGACGGACAAGCGCATACTTTTCTGGCAGCAGTATCAGCAGAACGTTGACGGCTTCCTGTACTGGCGCGTGTCGCTCTGGAACATTTGCTACGATATCTGGGCGGACGACTATATGGAGACGGATTTTCCGTTCCCCAAGTCTTCGGGTACGCCGACCGGCGACGGAGTGCTGATCTACTGGCATCCCGTGACGAAAAAGCCCGTCTCGACCCTCGGCTTTGAGGCGATGCGCGACGGAGTGGAGGACTTCCAGCTCTTCCGCATGGCCGAGCGCAAGGTCGGACGGGACGAGGTCCTTAAATACGTCGAGAAGATCACGACGGACGTCACCGAGTTCGTACAGTACAAGGACGGCAGCACCGCGCTCCTCAACGAGGTCAAGAATCAGGTCTTCGACCTCCTCGAAAACGCCGCCTGAACAAGTGAATAACAAACCCGCCGGGGCGAAAAGAAAATGAAGACGCCCGCGGGCGGGATGACGAAGGAATGAAGGCGCTTCGCTGATGAAGGAATGAGAGAAAGACGGTTTTCTTCGGTGCCGTCAGTGAGCGGAGCGAACGGCTTCATCAGCCGGCAAAGCCGACGTCTTCATTAAACCGGAAAATATGAAAAGCAGACTGATTTTGATTTCAGTCTGCTTTTTGTTAACCGCGTCGGGTTTTTATCGTCTTTATCCGGGACGGATCAGCCGACCGTCACGAAGACGGCGTCGGTGCCGTTTATGGTGACCGTGTATACGCCGTCAACGGCCTTGAGCACCGTCGGGATGCCGCGGCGGTACGCTGTGACGACGGCGTCGGGATCCGTGGTCCTGAACGAGATCGAGGACGTCTGGTTTGCGCCTTCCTGGAAATCCGAGGTGCTGAGCGGAACGAACATGAACGCGTCGCCCTCGCCGACGTTCTTTTTGAAATGTCCCGTGACGATGACGTCGGGGTTTCCGGCCGTGACGTCGGTTATCGCGGTCTGCTTAAGATCCGCGGGATTGCGGCTCCCGTCGTAAAAATCTATCTTCGCTCTCAGTTTGCGGCTCGCTTTTCCGCATATCACGACGTTAGAATCGAAGGTGTAGCGCATATACACCGGTTCGAGCGCCTTGACGTCGCCGTTGACCTCCTCGAGCTTGTCGTACGCCTCGTTCCTCGTGCCGTCGGCGTTGACCGGAGTGCCGGCGGGATAACCCGTTTCGAACCATACGATGGCCTTCGAGCCGAAAGCGAGGGCGATATACGCCTGGAATTTCATCATATCCGCGGAGACGGTGTAAAATCCCTCTGTGTTCGGGTCGGCCTTCCAGACGTCAACGTTCTGTATGATCGCGTACAGGTCGTATCCATTCTCGATGCATCTGTCAGAGAGCATCTGGAAGTTTTTGAGCATGGAGGTCGTGCGGCTTTCGCCCTGTATCTTGTAGTGAGCGTTCTCGGGCGCGTAGATGTAGTGATCGAAACTGATGATATCGTTCACCGACCCGACGGTGTCGCAATAAGCGTCGAGGAGTTTGTCATACTCCGGCACGTCGTCCGCCGTGGCGTAGAGCGGCACGAGATTCATGATGAAGCCGCACTGAGGGAGGAGTTCCTCCGATACTATCTTTCCTGTGTTCCAGAGTTTGATGAGGTCCTGCCGGCTGGGCTCATCCAAGAAATCGATGCACCAGAGATTCGGGCGGTCGAAATTTTTGCCCTCGACGGCCGCGCGGAATTCCTCCTCGGACATGTTCTTGCTGACCGGGAAGCCGAGGAATCCCGCGTAGCAGAATGCGCCGAGCCCGAATCTCTCAAGAGTCTCGACCGAGCAGTTCCACATGAAGTCAAAATGGCTGTCAACCAGCGCCTGCGCCTCCTCGTCGGAGCCGTAGCGCCAGCCGTATCCGCCGATGAGGATCCGCTCGTGGGGTATG
>JAFZCF010000133.1 GCA_017552165.1 Clostridia bacterium | reverse complement strand
TACTTTGTTCAGGATTTCATTTGCTGAAACCTCGAGCCCGGCAGAGACGTTGGTTTTTGAAATCTGTACCGCGGCGACCGTTATCCCGGCGGCAATGATTGTGACGACTGATACAATTGCAAATAAGAGACCGCGTTTGTTTTTCATTATGAACCTCCTTCGTGCTGGCAACAGCACCCACGTGCTGCCACAATTGTATATATTTTTTTTTTTGTCAAGTGAGTTTTTGGACATGTGTTTTAAATAACATGTCTAAATGCGTTCAAAAAGGCATGCTGAAGTTTGATCTCAGACAAATTAAATCTTTTTTTATGCTTTTATGACGCATCACATCCAATACCTTCGAGTAGAGTTACCGATATTGATTTTGCGTTTTATTTTTTCTGTTTTCACCTGCGAGGCAGCCCTTTCGTTGGCAGACAATTTTTCAAGTACGTCCTGAGCAGAAATTGAAAACCGTGAGATGCAAAAAAGATTGACTATCCGCACGGTATGTGGTATAATATCCTGAATAGTTTTGCGGAGGGAACGGATGATAATCGTCGGCATAGATCCGGGGCTTGCGATAGTCGGCTACGGCGTCATCGAATATAAGGCGCCGAGGTTTCAGACGCTCGCTTACGGCGCGATTACGACCCCCGCGCACACAAAGGTCGAGGACCGTCTTTTCATGATCCACGAAAAGATGCTCGAGCTCCTGACAGTGTATCATCCCGACGACATGGCGATCGAGGAGCTTTTCTTCAACACCAACATAACGACGGGTATAACGGTCGCCGAGGCGAGGGGCGTGTGCCTGCTCGCGGCGAGGGAAAAGGGCGTGAACATATACGAGTACACGCCGCTTCAGGTCAAAAACGCCGTCGTGGGCTACGGCAGGGCGGAGAAAAAGCAGGTCATGTACATGACCCAGTCGATCCTCAAACTCGACAAAATGCCTAAGCTCGACGACACGGCCGACGCGCTCGCGATAGCGGTCTGCCACGCTCAGACGGGGCGCTCCCGGCTGAAGGATTTTTACAATCAGGTCTGATTTCGTTCACATCGGAGAGAAACAAATGTTTTATTATATCAGCGGAGAGCTCGTCTCGCTTGAGCCCTCATATGCGGTGATAGACGCGGGGGGCGTCGGCTACGGTCTGACGATAAGCGGCACGACCTGCGGCGCGATAGCCGGCATGATCGGCAAAAACGTATTGCTTTACACACATATGTCGGTGCGCGAGGACGCCGTGGAACTTTTCGGATTTTACACGAGAGATGAGCTTTCGGTCTTCAGGCTGCTGATCGGTGTTTCCGGGGTAGGCGCAAAGAGCGCGATCTCGGTGCTGACCCAGCTCACGCCGGAGGGGCTCGCGTCGGCGGTCTCGACGGGACAGAACAAGCGGATTTCCGCGGCGCAGGGTATAGGCGGCAAGACCGCCGAGAGGATAGTGCTCGAGCTCAAGGACAAGCTCCCGAGGATCATCCCGACGGCGGGAGGCGCCGACGAGCCGGTACGGGAAACTCAGACGCCGGCGGGAGACGCCTACGACTCCGCAGTCGCCGCCCTGATGATGCTCGGTTCATCGCGTCAGGAGGCGCAGAGCGCGCTCCGCGGCGCGCCGGCAGGCGCCGACACGGAGGAGCTTATACGCTACGCCCTCAAGAGAATGTGATTTTACGGTGAAACATGGTCAATTTTGAAGAAAACGAATTTGAATTCGACAGGGAATCGAGGGTGGTCTCGACCGCATTCGACGAGCGCGAGGACTCGCTCAACGAGCCCGGTCTCCGCCCGAAGACCCTTGCCGAGTATATAGGTCAGGAAAAGGCGAAGGGCAACCTTTCGGTCTTTATCGACGCGGCGAGACAGCGCGGGAGCGTGCTGGATCACGTCCTTCTTTACGGCCCTCCGGGACTCGGAAAAACGACGCTCGCCTCGATAATCGCGAACGAGCTCGGCGTAAATATCAAGATAACGTCAGGTCCTGCCATCGAAAAGGGGACGGACCTCGTTGCTCTCCTCACGAACCTCGGCAGCAGGGACATACTTTTCATAGACGAGATACACCGCCTTCCCAAGGCGGTCGAGGAAATTCTGTATTCCGCCATGGAGGACTACGCCGTCGATATCATAATCGGCAAGGGTCCGGCGGCGCAGAGCATCCACCTCCCGCTTGAGAGATTCACCCTGATAGGCGCCACGACGCGTGCCGGGCAGATAGCCACGCCCCTCAGGGACAGGTTCGGCGTCGTACTTAAACTCGATCTCTACACGGCGGACGAGCTCTCGACGATAGTCAAGAGGAGCGCGAAGATACTCAACATACCGATAAACGACTACGGAGCCGACGAGATCGCGTCGCGTTCGCGCGGAACCCCGAGAATAGCCAACAGACTGCTCCGAAGGGTAAGGGACTACGCCGAGGTCAAGGGCAGCGGCGTCATCGACCGCGAGATAGTGGACTACGCCCTCGAAAAGCAGGAGATCGACAAGCTCGGGCTCGACGCCGTCGACAGGCGCATGCTCGAGGTGATCATAAAGTTCTACGGCGGCGGGCCTGTCGGGCTCGACACGGTGGCGGCCACGGTCGGCGAGGAGGCGATAACCATAGAGGACGTCTACGAGCCGTATCTCATGCAGATCGGATTCCTGAGCCGTACTCCCCGCGGGCGATGCTGCACGCGCCTCGCCTACGAACACCTCGGGATACCGTACACGGGGAACGCCTCGGCGGTAAATCAGCTGAGCATTTTCTCGGGCGGCGAGCCGAAAAGCGGTGAGTGATGCTTTGCTCCGATAAATGGACAGACTACGAGCTTCTCGACTGCTCGGACGGCGAGAGACTCGAACGGTGGGGCGGCTATACGCTCGTAAGGCCGGATCCGCAGGTCATATGGAAAAACTGCCGCGTTTCGGAAAAATGGGAAAGGCCGGACGGCCGTTACGTCCGCCGCGGCGGAGGGGGAGACTGGTCTCCCGACAGCAGATTTCCCGAAAAATGGAACGTCGGATACGCCCCGCTCGGGCTGACATTCGAGATAAAGCCGATGGGTTTCAAGCACGTCGGTCTGTTCCCCGAGCAGGCGGTTAACTGGGAGTGGATCCACGGGCTGGTGAAGAACGCCGGGCACCCCGTAAAGGTCCTCAATCTCTTTGCCTACACGGGCGGCGCGACGGTCGCGGCGGCGAAGGCGGGCGCCTCGGTCTGCCACGTTGACGCTTCCCGGGGCATGGTGTCGTACGCAAAGCGCAACGCCGAGCTCAGCGGACTTTCCTCGGCGCCGATCAGATACATCGTCGATGACTGCGTTAAGTTCTGCGAGCGCGAAAAGAGGCGCGGAAACAGGTACGACGGGATCATCATGGATCCCCCGTCTTACGGGCGCGGCCCGGGCGGCGAAAAATGGACTCTCGAGGACAGTGTCGACGGGCTCGTCGGGCTCGCTTCGGAACTCATGACTGCCGAACCGCTGTTTTTTATCCTCAATTCCTACACTACCGGGCTGTCCGCGGCGACGACCGGGTACGTTCTTATGAAAAATCTCCCGTCATTCGGGTCGATAGAGTCGCATGAGCTCGGTCTGCCGGTCAGGAGCACCGGTGGCATACTCCCGTGCGGCGCGACCTCGAGATGGAAGGCGTGAACAGGGTACAGCATGGCTTTTATTTCCGTAAAAAATCTCTCTTTCTCATACGACGCAAAGGCCGCTGAAAAGGACGACGCGGCGTACGTGCTTAAGGACGTGACGCTCGATATCGAAAAGGGATCGTTCGTTTGCGTCCTCGGGCGCAACGGATCGGGCAAATCCACGTTTGCAAAGCTCCTCAACTCCGTCCTCAGCCCGACCTCGGGAACTGTGACGGTCGACGGGACCGACGTTTCATCCCCCGACATGTCCGAGGATGAGATCATTTCCGTCAGAAAAAAGATCGGCATGGTGTTTCAGGATCCGGACGACCAGCTCGTCACGACGATCGTCGAGGAGGACGTCGCCTTCGGACCCGAGAACATAGGTATCGATCCGGCGGAGATACGCGTCAGGGTCGACGAGGCGCTGAGGACCGTCGGGATGACGGAGTTTGCCAGCCACTCGACGCATCAGCTCTCGGGAGGGCAGAAGCAGAGGATAGCCGTCGCCGGGATACTTGCGATGGAGCCGGAATGCATCGTTCTCGACGAATCAACGGCGATGCTCGACCCGCAGGGAAGGCGCGATATCATGGATACCGTCACCCGGCTCAACAAGGAGAAGGGCATCACCATAATACATATCACCCACAACATGGAAGAGGCGGTAGCAGCCGACAGGGTGCTCGTCATCGACGGAGGCAGGTTCGTCCTCGACGGCGCGCCGAGGGAAGTGTTTTCTAACGTCGAAAAGCTCCGCGGCATAGGGCTCGACGTCCCTCAGGTCACCGAGCTCTGCCACCTGCTGAGAAAACAGGGCCTTGACGTCCCGTCGGACGTCATAGATCCCGACGAGGGCGCGGACGCAGTGTGCGACGCGCTGAATAACAAAAAATACCGGTCATACGGACCGGATTAAGGATTCACATGGCAAAGATTGAGCTTATCGGCGTCTCGTACGTATACGGGAAAGGGACGCCGTTTGAAAAGCTCGCGCTGGACAACGTCAACGCGGTTTTCGAAGACAACAGAATAAACGGCCTGATAGGGCACACCGGCTGCGGAAAATCGACGCTCGTCCAGCTCCTCAACGGACTTCTCGTCCCGACGGAGGGCAAGGTGCTCATCGACGGGCGGGACGTCAACGAAAAGGGCGCGGATCGCCGCGCGCTGAGATTCAGGGTCGGCCTCGTTTTCCAGTATCCTGAATATCAGCTTTTTGAGGAGACTGTCCTTGCCGACGTTTCGTTCGGCCCGAAAAACATGGGTCTCGGCGCCGGGGAAATAAACGACCGCGTACGGCGCGCGCTCAGGTTTGTGGGGCTCGGAGACGACGTCCTCACGGTCTCGCCCTTTGATCTTTCCGGCGGGCAGAAGAGGCGCGTCGCAATAGCGGGAATAATGGCGATGGAACCCGAGGTGCTGATCCTCGACGAGCCGGCCGCGGGCCTCGATCCCGCCGGCCGCGCCGATATACTCGGCGGCGTGAGGCGGTATCAGAGGCAGCGCGGCGCGAACGTTATAATCGTCAGCCACAGCATGGAGGACATGGCGGAATATTCCGACGTAATCTCGGTAATGGATCACGGCAAGGTCGTCGCGAGCGACGCCCCGGGGAGGATATTCTCGGATGCCGATGGTCTTCGCAGGGTCGGACTTGACGTTCCGCAGATAACCCGCGTTATGCGCAGGATAAGGGAGCGCGGAGTTCCTGTCGACGACACCGTCTACAACGTTGTAAAGGCGGCTCGCGAGATTTCGGGGCTTTTCCCCGACGGAGGCCGCGATGCTTAAGGATATAACTCTCGGCCAGTATTTCCCGGGGACGTCCGTCCTTCACAAAATGAATCCGACGGTCAAGATCATCGGGACGGTCATGTTCCTCGTCGCGGTGTTCCTATGCCGTTCGCTTCTCTCCTTCGTTTTCATCCTAGCGGCCACGGCGGCTTTTATAGCTGTTTCCGGGGTCCCGTTCGGGATAATACTCAAAAGCATAAAGCCGCTTATCTTCATTCTGATTTTCACGACGCTTTACAGCGTGTTTTTCGTCAAGGGCGACAACCTTCTCCTTGAATGGAAGATCATCCATATATACCGTGAAGGCGTGGTAAACGCGCTGCTAACGGACGTCAGGATAATATGCCTGCTCGCCGGGAGCTCGGTGATTCTAACCTATACAACCTCGCCGATAATGCTCACGGATGGGCTCGAGGAGCTGATGAAACCGCTCAGACTCTTCAGGGTCGACGTTCACGTCTTCTCTATGATGATGTCGATAGCCCTGAGGTTCATTCCCACGCTTATCGAGGAGACGGACAGGATAATCAGCGCGCAGAAATCCAGGGGCGCGGATTTTGAATCAGGCAATCTGTTAAAGCGTGCAAAGGCGCTGATTCCCGTAATCATCCCGCTGTTTTCGTCGTCGATCAGACACGCGATAGACCTGAGCACGGCGATGGAATGCCGCTGTTATCACGGATCGAAGGGAAGAACGAGGATGAAGGATATCTCCCCTAAGGTCACGGACTGGCTTTCGCTCCTCGTTTTTGCCGCCGTGATAGCCGCCGTCGTTCTGCTCAACGTTTACGTTCCTCCGGCGCTTGCCGGTATCGGGATGATGGGGTACTGAGCGTTGAAGTACAGGATACGCGTCGCCTTCGACGGGAGAGATTTCAGCGGATATCAGTTTCAGCCGGGCCGCAGGACCGTGCAGGGCGAACTGACGAAGGCGGCGGAGACCCTTTTCGGGGAGTGCTCCGTTACTGGCTGCTCCCGTATCGACGCGGGCGTCCACGCGACCGGTTTCGTCGCTTCGATAGAGACCGTGTCGGGGAGCGTACCGGCCGACAAACTGCCTTTGGCTATGAACTCGCTCCTTCCGGAGGATATCGCGGTGACGGACGCGTCCGTCGCGCCCGGCGGTTTCCATCCGAGATACGACGCAAAGGGAAAGCATTACAGATATCTGATAAGCGACTCGCGTCTGAGAGATCCGCTTCTGCGCGGCAGGGCGTGGCAGATACATACGCCCCTTGACGTTGACTTAATGAACGAAAGCGCGCAGATCCTTGTCGGAGAGCACGATTTCGCCGCGTTCTGCGCCGCAGGCGCCGCGGTAAAATCGACTGTCAGAACGATTTTTGACATAAAAGTCCGCCGGGAGGGCGGCGCCGTGACCGTCGACGTGTACGGCAACGGATTTCTTTACAACATGGTGCGTATAATCGTCGGCACTCTGGTCTACGTGTCTCAGGGAAAACTGACGGACGACGATATAAGAAAACTTCTCGAAACGGGAGACCGTACCGCCGCCGGCATAACGGCGCCGCCGGACGGCCTGTACCTCGCCGAGGTCTATTACTGATCTGAAAGGATCCTGAAATGGGCGACGAATCGAAAAAGGTATTGATATTCGATACGACGACGTTCGAAACGGTCGGCAACGACCCGGACGCGCCGCTTTCGTCGTCCTCCGATCCCGAAGGAAAGGAAAAACACGTTTCAAAGGGTACGGAGTACGTCCCTCAGGGCGGCGGCTTCTCGATAAAGACCTCGCCCGAGAAGCTCACGACGTACGTCAAGAACTCCGACGTTGAGCCCGCCGCGGACATCGATGCGGAGGAGGACGAAAGCTCAAAGAAAAAGGCCGCCAAAAAAGAAAAAAAGCGCGAAAAGGCGATACGCCGTGAGGAATCCCTGACTGAAGACGAAAGGGATGAAAAGGCCGAACGGCGCAGGCGCGCCGAGCGGCGCGAGCGGCAGTCGGTCAGGATGGACCGGATACGGTTCGACCCCGAGAATATCTATACCGAAAACAGATATTTCACCTCGTTCGCGAAAAAATATACCGTCCTCAAACTCATATCGATGGTGCTCGCTGCGGCTTTTGCCTTTACAATGCTCGCGGTTTTCGGCTCGTCGATAACCACCGACAATTTCAAGTATCTGTTAAAAGACATAGACTTTTCGAGTCTCAACACCGGGTCCTTCGAGTCGATGTATTACAGCGGCGGTCTTGACGCTCTGTTCGCGGTCTATCGCGGCGACCTTGTGGTCGTGAATCCCGGCTCAACGTCTCTTTACAAGGGTTCGGGCGCCAGGGCGTTCTATCTCGAAAACGAGTATTATTCCCCGGCACTCGTCGCGGGATCCAAATATTTCCTCGTATACGATTCGGGAAACACAAGCTACGGCTACACGGTCTATAACAGTTTTACCGCGCTTTCCCAGAAGACGATGTCAAATCCGATAACGTGCGGGACCATCTGCGACGAGGGAAGCTACGTCCTCGTGACGAGAGACGAGAACTACAAGTCGATAATATGCGTTTTTGACAGGGATCTGCGGAACTGTCTCGAGATAAGGAAGGACAAATATACCGTTTCGGTCGATTTGTCCCCGGACGGAAAGAAGCTCTATACGGCCGCGCTTTACGATCTTGACGGAGATTACAGCACAGAGATCACCGTCGTCGACATCGAAAGCGGCACAGAGGACATCACGATAACGGTCGACAGCGTCGTGCCGATGATCGTCAAATGCATGAACGGCGGCGGTTTTGCCGTCGTGTACACAGACAGGATAATAGTTTACGGCGACGATGGGATCAAGCTCAACGAGGTCCTTCCCGTCACACAGAACCTCGTCAGGGCGTACGCGGCGAACAATCTTATATGTCTGACCTGCAACGCCGGCGTTGTCGGCGACGAAAAGGAGATCAGGGTCTTCGATACGAGAGGCAAGGAAACGATCCGCGTAAACGAGAGCGGCGAGCTCATAAAGATCGCCTCGAACGACGGGTGCGTTCTTATAATGTTCCAGGAGTTCGCGCTGAAGATCGATCCGTCGACCGGAAAGACTTATCGCGCCGAAATATTGCCGACCGCGCTTGATCTTGTCTTCGCCTCGAACGGTGAGCCGTTCGTGTGCTATACCGGAAGCGCGCTTCCACTCGATTTCAAGGAACAGAACAAGGGGTAATAATGGAATTTTCGATACCTTCTCTGATACTCGACGGGATAGCCGTCCTGATAATCGTCATAAGTCTTATAACCGGGATAAAACGGGGGTTTTTTAAGTCGCTCGCGTTTCTTTTTGCCGTTGTTGCCGCCGTTTTCGTTTCAATGACGTTTTCGGACCGGCTCGCCGTATGGCTGAACGAAAAATTCGTCAACGAAGGCGTAAACGAAAAGATCATCGAGCTGATCGAAAAGATCGTGCCAGAGGAGACGGAGGGCACCGAAACCCAGCCGACGGAGGGAGAGGAAAAAAGCGGCTCCGAGGAGACCGAAAAAAGCGAAGAAGCCGAAAAGAGCGACAGTTTCCTCGACGCTCTGACAAACGGCGGCGCGACTTTCTCAGCGCTGTTTGAGCGGCTCGGCAGCTCGGTCGACGAGCTTCTCGGAAAGATAAAGGACAAGACCGGGGACGCACTTAAAGGAGCCGCGGAAGAGCTAGCGGATCCGCTCTCGACAAAGATCTCAAAGGGAGTCGCGGTAATTATCCTGTTTGTCGCTACGCTTTTGCTCGCTCTGATAGTCATCAAGCTCTTTGACGTGATTTTCAGCACCGCGCCGCTCAGCGGCATCAACCGCCTGCTCGGCGCGATAGTGGGACTTATTAAAGGGATACTGCTCGCCTTCATATTCTGCTTCGCGGCGTGCCGGCTCGTGCCTCCTCTTTCGGGGCTCATCGAGTCGATCCCGACCGATATAATAGAAAAAACTTTCATAGTCAGACACGTAGGTCTTTTCTGACAAAACGGAGACAATAACATGCAAATGTGCGTAAGGTGCAAGACGAGGCCCGCCGAAATATTCATCAACCGTACGGTAAACGGCGTGACTCAGACGGATGGCTTCTGCCGTCAATGCGCAACGGAACTCAATTTTTTTAACCTCAACAACATTATGAAGAACCTCGGCCTTCCCGAGGACGCGATGGAGACGCTCTCGAACGAAATACAGAGTCTCAGCGAAGCGGAGGATCAGTTCCCCGATGAAGAGAGTTCCGATCCCGTCGAGGAGTCGACCGGCGAGGGGCTTTCAAACGGCAGGGCGCCGTTCTTCAACCTCGGAAAACTTTTCAGCCAGCTCGGGCTCGGGCCGGCGCCGCAGCAGGGCGGGACGTCCAAAAATGCCGGCGGGACGGATAAAAACGGGCAGGGAAAGCAAAATCCCAAAAAGAAAAATCTCAATACGTACTGCACGGATCTGACTTACAGAGCGGCTCACGGCGGGATAGACGACGTGATAGGCAGGGAGCGCGAGCTCAGCCGCGTCATGCAGATACTCTGCCGCAGACAGAAAAACAACCCGTGTCTCATAGGCGAGCCGGGCGTCGGCAAGACGGCGATAGCCGAGGCGCTCGCTCTCAAGATAGCGCGCGGCGACGTGCCCTACAAGCTCGCCGGCAAGGAGATCCATCTGCTTGACATGACGGCGATCGTCGCCGGCACGCAGTTCAGGGGACAGTTTGAAAAACGCATGAAGGACCTCATCGAGGAGGTCAAAAATCTCGGCAATATCATCCTCGTCATCGACGAGGTGCACACCATAGCGTCGGCAGGCGACGCCGAGGGGTCGATGAACGCCTCGAACATCCTCAAGCCGGCGCTCTCGCGCGGAGAAATTCAGGTCATAGGCGCGACCACTCTCAACGAATACCGCAAATACATAGAAAAGGACGCTGCCCTCGAGCGGCGATTCCAGCCCGTGATGATAGACGAGCCGTCGGTAAACGACTGTATCGGCATTCTCAAAGGTATCGGCAAATACTACGTAGATTTCCACGGCATAAAGGTCAGCGACGAGGTGCTCAGAAAGACGGTCATCCTTTCCGAGAGATATATAACCGACAGGTTCCTTCCCGACAAGGCGATAGACCTGCTCGACGAGGCGCTTTCCGCCGTTTCGCTGCGCTCCGGCGCTTTTGCGAAATACCAGGAAAAGAAGAAGGAGCTTGAAAAGGCGGACGCCGATCTCAAGTCCCATGAGTCTCAGCCGGCTGGAGAAGACTCCGAGGGATATTTCAGGGAGCTCGCCGAGCTGAAATCCAACTGCCTGCGTCTCGGCGCCGAGCTCGACGAGCTCAAGGCCGAGACCGATAAGGTCGAGCTGACTGAAAAGGATCTCGCCGACGTCATCGAGATATGGACGGGTATTCCCGCCAGCAACATCGTAGAGGGCGATTCCGAAAAGCTCAGACGGCTCGAGGAAAACATAAAATCCCGCATAGTGGGGCAGGATCAGGCGGTAGACGCCGTGGTTCGCGCCGTCAAGCGCAATCGCGCGGGCGTGTCGGCAAAGAGAAAGCCGGTATCGTTCATCTTCGCTGGGCCGACGGGGGTCGGCAAGACCGAGCTCGTCAAGGTCCTCGCCGAGTCTCTGTTCGATTCTCCCGAGATGCTCATACGGCTCGATATGTCGGAGTTCATGGAAAAGTTCGCCGTTTCGCGTATAATCGGCGCCCCTCCGGGATACGTCGGATACGATGAGGCGGGACAGCTGACCGAAAAGATCCGCCGTAAGCCGTATTCGGTCGTGCTTTTCGACGAGATCGAGAAGGCGCACCCCGACGTGCTGAACATCCTTCTTCAGATACTCGACGACGGCAGAATCACCGACGCTCAGGGCAGGACGGTCAATTTTGAGAACACGATCATCGTAATGACGACGAACGCCGGAGCGAACGTGTCTGGCTCCGTGCTCGGCTTCGGCGCCTCGAGCGCCGACGGCGACGCCGCAAGAACCGAGAAGGGTCTCTCCTCGTTCCTCCGCCCGGAGTTCATTAACAGGGTCGACGAGATAATAACCTTCAACCGCCTGTCGAGAGAAAACTTCGCAGGGATCGCCGGCATAATGCTCGGACAGCTCTCCGCCGCCATGTCGGAAAAGAAGATATTCCTGAAGTATGACGACGCGGTCAAAGATTATATCGCCGAAAACTCTTTCAGCGACAAACTCGGCGCGCGCAATATGCGCCGCTATATCGAAAGAAACGTAGAGGACAGGATAGCGGATATCTTATTCGACGATCCGGGAGTGGCCGGTATTTACGTGACTGTAAAGGACGGCACGCTTTCGTTTCAGAAAATCTGATTTTCTCACCGGCGCTCTTTGAATGGCAGAAAAATGGTATGACAAAAGCATAAAGCAGGTCGAGGTAGCCCTTAAGACCGACGTCACGCACGGGCTCGACGAAAAGGAGATCAGAAAACGCAGATCGGAGGACGGGGAGAACGACGTTTACGGCGGCTCCCGCAAATTCGGCGGTTATCTGAGGCACATTATTTTCGATTACACCTCGATCCTGATGCTCGTCACGCTGCTCATCGCAGCGGTCTTTGACGAGCGTAAAAATCTTTTTGTCATGATCGGCGTGCTCGTGACGTATTATATAATCGTCATAGCGTCGTACATCCGTTCGGAGCGCGTTCTCAAAAACGTGAGCGAGCAGGGTCTCCCCTCCGTCAGGGTGATAAGGAGCGGAAAGCTCTCGGTCATCCACCAGCGGGAAATGGTCCGCGGAGACGTTTTCCTCATAGCGACGGGCGACATTATACCCTGCGACGCGAGACTGTGCGAAAGCAGCGGACTCGAGATACTCGAGGCGGCCGTGACCGGCGTGACCACCGCGTCGAGAAAAGACGCTAAGTTCGTCGATTTTCACGATATACCCGAGTCTGAACGCAGAAACATGGCGTTCGCCTCGACCGTCGTGACTCACGGCACCGGCAAAGCGATATGCTGCGACATAGGTGCCGACACGGCGATAAGACGCAAAAACGGCGGCAAGCCGCCGTTCCGCGACGAACAGGACGACGTTTTTGTCTCGGTCAACGATTTCTGCAAAAAATGGACCATCTTCATGACGGTCTGGATATTCGTTCTGACGGCCGTAGACGTCATTTTCGGCAGGGGGACGGGAGGCATCTTCGACACCTTCCTGCTCGGAGTTTCCTCGGCAGTCGCCTCGATGAGCGAGTTCTATCTCGCGTTTGCGTATATTTCCCTCGCGTGCGGCGTTTACGCCGCGGTAAGCAGAAAGGGGGACGTGAACCGCGGAGCGCTCGTCAACTCGACGTCGCGTCTTAATACTCTCAGAAATCTGACGTGCCTGATCGTCCCTAAAAAGCACGGTTTCTGCGCGAGCGAAACGCAGATCGGATACGTCTACGCAAACGACGACGTTTTCAAACCCGAGGATCACGGATACAGGAGAAACGCCTCGAGGGTCCTCAGATACGCTCTGCTATCGACGGGGCTTTACGGCTCCGACCGCCTTTCCCGAAAAAACCAGACGCGCGACAACGTCAATACCTCCGAGGAGGAGTGCATCATCAACGCCTCGCGCGATATAGGCGAGTATAACGTCAAACTTGAAGAGAACTATCCGCTCCTCGAGCATATTTCAAGGGGCAGGGAATCGATCTTCGATACCTCGCTCGTAAGGTACGGCAACGGCTTTGTCGCGGCGATCAGGGGAGAATACGTCAAGGTCCTTCCGAGATGCAGATATTTTTGCGAAAACGGCAGGGTCTACGACATGGACGACGAAAAAATGGAGTCCCTCGTCTCGACGGCGCGCGAGCTTACCAAGATGTCCTACCGCGTGATAGCAATCGCGTCAAAGGACACGACGTATAACAATCTGACGCGCATTTCGGCCAGCCAGACCGATCTGACTCTCGAGGGCATGATAGCCATCAAAGAGTCGGTGCTTCCCGACGCGGCGAAGAACATTTCGCGCTGCCGCGCCGCGGGGATCAAGGTGATCATGCTGTGCGACGAAGATGACGAGAGCAATCTCAGCTTCGCCGCTTCGCTCGGTATTGCGACGTCGGCGTCCGAGGTCGCGACATCGGCGGAGCTGAAAGGCAGCAAGGACGCCCTGTTCCGGGCAAACGCGGGCCTTTATTCGGTGTACGTCGGCCTGTCGGTATATCAGAAGCGCCAGCTTGTGAAATATCTCCAGGAAAACGGCGAAAAGGTCGGCTTTATGTGCTCCGAACTCGACGAGATTATCCTGATGCGCGACGCGGATATCGGCTTTTCTCACAGCGTGACAATCTCCGACAGCGCGATCGGCACGGTCGAGGTCAGCGGAATCGCGCTCAACGCGAGAAACTCCAGTCAGACGAGGGAGACGGGCTGCGACGCGCTTAAATTCGTCTCCGACGTTATAGTTTCGGATCCGGACCTTAAGACAGGAACGGGCGGTTTCAACGCGATGGTCGACGCTGTCCTATGCGGAAAGTCGATATACCGCAACCTTCACCGCATGATCAAATACATGCTGTCGAGCCAGTTTGCAAAGATATTCATCGTCCTCGCGTCGGTAATTTCCCGCTTTACCATGCTGACCCCGCCTCAGGTGCTTTTCTGCGGACTGATAATCGATTTTCTCGCGCTGATAGTCATAGCGTTTGAAAAGCCGTCGTACAGACTCCTCGAATCCGACGTAGACAGGGAGAGACTGCGGCACCCGATAGGCAAAAACCCGATGGCGATTTTCTGCGGCGTTCTCTGGGCGGCGCTGACCGTCGCCGTGATCTATCTGATGGTCAGATTCAAAATAATCTCTTCGGTTTCGGTTTACACCTGTACGTTCCTGATTTTCGCGGTTTCTCAGCTGACCGTGCTTCTTGAATACAAGCTCGACAGGGGATATTTCGGCGGAGACGTCAGGTTCAACGGCGCTCATCTTGCCCTGATACTGTTCGTCGCTCTGTTCTTTGCCGTTTCGTTCATAGTGCCGGGTATCGGCGCGGCGTTCGGGATTTCCGGGATACAGGCGGCGGCTCTGCCCGGCGTTCTCATCGTGCCCGTACTGATATTTACGGTCTGTGAGATCGCAAAATTCATTTCCGGCGAGAGAAAAAGAAAAAAAGACGAGGACAGGTGATCGGAAATGCTCGGAATATTTGACAGCGGACTCGGGGGGCTAACGGCGCTCAAGGCGCTCCGTCAGCTCGCTCCGAATGAAGATATAGTTTATCTCGGAGACACGGCGAGGGTCCCGTACGGCACGCGGTCTGCCGAGACCATAAAAAAATATGCCTGCGAATGCGCCGAGTTCCTCATGGGAAAAGGCATCGGGAGGCTACTTGTCGCCTGCGGCACGGTATCGGCAAACGCGCTCGACGTGCTGACCGACGGATTTCCTTTCCCGGTGACCGGGGTCATTTCACCGGCGTCCCGGCGCGCCGCGTCGCTCACGAAAAACGGGAAAATTGCCGTCCTCGCGACCGGAGCCACGGTCAGGAGCCGTTCTTTTGAGAAGGCGCTTCACGGAATCGACGGGGAGCTCGAGGTCTTTCAGCGGGCCTGTCCGCTTTTCGTGCCGCTTGTAGAGAACGGAATACCGCAGGATTCGGAGCTTGTCCGCCTGACGTGCGAGATGTATCTGTCTGACGTTCGCGATTTCGGCGCGGACACCGTTATCCTCGGATGTACTCACTATCCGATCATTGCCGACGCAATTAAAAAAGCCCTGCCGGGGACCGAGGTGATCAGCTCGGGAGGGGAAGCGGCGCGTGAGATAGCTCCTTATCTCGGGAACTGCGGCGCCGGACGGGTGACGTTTTACGTGACCGACGACGCCGGGGGCTTTTCCGCAAACGCGGCGACCTTCCTCGGTTCGCCCCCGGACGGCGAGGTTATCGCCGCGGCGTTTAACTGAACGTAACGTAAAATCAGTCCCGGCGACAAACGCCGGGACTGATTTTAACTATTCGGTTTACTGATTCGCCGCGCCTTCAACGACGTCGAAGAGTTCGCATTTGACCTGTTCGAGGACGTCCGGGTCGCGGGTGTAGTCGTACAATCCGGTCGTTATGCGGTTGACGTATTCCATAACGCCGTCGCGACCGATGATCTTCTCCGCCATTTTCATGAGCTGGAAATCCTCTATACCGTCCCTGACGGATTCGAGTGATAGCGAGCCGATGGGATCACCGGTCACGGGGTCCCAGTACATGAGCACGCCGCCGCCCTCGGCTATGTCCATGCCGGGTCTCGCCGGGTGTTCGGTGTCTTCGTATTCTCTGTCCCAGACATCCGCGACGCGGTTCCACATAGTCGTCTGGTAATAAAGGAATCCGTCGATGTCCATCAGGTACTGCTGCCAGAAAATGATCCTTTTTTCAACTCCCGGGACTGACGTATATATGTGCGGAACGTAAACGTATTCGTTCGGTTCGTATCCTGCCTCATACCACAGAATAACGTCGCCGCGCTCCTTTTTGAGCTGCATAAGGGTATTATAGGTGCCCTCGACGAGCATGACGGTGTACGCGTTCGGCGCGTGAAGTTTCGAGAACTGGCTCATACGCTCTATCATCGATGGCTGCATGTCCCTGATCGAATTGGTAAAAGCGAGGCTGAACGGGCAGATCATGTTGTCCGAAGGGAATTTCGCCTGGAACTGCCTGCCTATGCTCTCTGCTGTGGAGTACTTTTCCGGGGTATCCGGCTCATCGTAATACAGTATGCAGCATTTGTCGAGCCAGCCGTTGGCTTCCGCCGCCTCGTACTGCTTTTTGAGGTCGGGATCGTTCGGAATCGTGGTGTACGAGAGCCGCGGATTGTCCATATACTTACTGACAAGCTCCTGATCTTCATTCAGGAGGGCGTCTTTTATCGGAAGGTGCCAGGGGCTCATTCTGTTGTCTAGCAGATAATCCGCGTATTTCTGCTGGAGAGCGAACCGCTCGGCCTCGTTAACTTCAATTCCTACGAACTGTGAATAGTGACCGGTGTCCATATCCGGGGCGGAATCCGGTCCGGTGCCGCCGGCTCCGGTGTCATATCTTGCAAAGCCGTACTGGTAAAGCCCGGCCGCCTCGGTCTTTTCGTCATAATAAACGTCGCGGACCTTTACGGTGACGCTTCCGGAGAGCATTTCCTCGCCGTCGTGAACGATCCTGAGCGTGCCGGTATAGGTCCCCGGGACCGTGTCTGCGTCGGTGACGTACTGCACGTAAAGAGTTTTTGCCCTTTTGGCGATAAGGTCAAATGAATCGCCCTGATACGGGTTGTCCTGATCGAGGAGCGGATCGGGCGTAAAGCCCTTGGAACGCACAATCCCGGCAGGCTTTTTTACGTCGATATGCCAGGCGACGAAGACCGTGCCGTTCAGCTCGTGTCCGTTTCCGTCGGACAGAGCATCAACCGTGCATCTGACTTTTTCGATGTCGCCGCTCGAGAACAGGACGAACTCAAAGCCTTCTTTTTCGTTCTTTGCCATCTGTATCTCGATGCTCTGCTTGTCGCCGGGTTTGTATTTGTCTCTGAGATAAAGCGCGGTGCCGTAGTCAAACCATCCTGTGAGCGTGACCGGTCCCGACGGAGTTTCGGCGGTATCGGAAACCATGGGAGTTCCCGAAATCTGTCCGGCTTCTCCGCCGCCGCTGCACGACGCGGCGACGACGGCCGCAACGATGATCGCCGCGACGGAGAGAATTATCGAAATAATTTTTCTGTTTTTGATTTTGTCCATATGAAAATCCTTTCGGTCTTTTCGCCCCGCCGGGCGGGATGGAGATTTTTCACCCTCGCATTATATCATTTTTTGCCCTCTTTGGCAAATGCGTAAAGAAAAAAGGCGCCGCGATTTTTCCTGCGGCGCCAATTATCATTTGTGAGTCTGCATGTAAAACAGGTATTGCTGAGCGATCCCGCCGTATTTTCCGAAGTCGCCGATACAGTGGCCGGGGAAGTACTCCGCGAGCGCGCGCTTTATCCACACGTCGACGGGGAAGGCGTCAAGGCGGAAATACCCGAAAAGCGCGATACACGAGGCGACCTTTGGGCCTACTCCGTAAAGACCGGTGAGAAACTTTATCAGTTCTCCGGTGCTCAGATCGCGCGCTTTTTTCAGATCGACAGAGCCGGCGCTGACTTCGCACGCGACGCGGGAGATATATCCGGCGCGGTATCCGAATTTCATGTCCGAGAGCTCTTTTTCGCTTACCGCGGCGAGCTGACGCGGCGTCGGGAAAGCGTATAAGCCGCCGCCGAGGGGCTCTCCGCATCTTTCGCACAGCCGGCCGATAAGCCCCTTTATGCGCGGGATGTTGTTGTTCTGGGATATTATAAACGAGATCAGGGTCTCCCAGGGATCCTGTCTGAGTATAGCCACGCCGTCGGATACTCTTATCGCCTCTTCCATCGCCGGACAGTCGGGGAACCGCTCAACGAGTTCTTTTTTTATCGGCTCGTAGTCGGTGTCGAGCCCGAGATAAGAGACCGCCTCGTCATCCGACGAAAAACCCTCGGCGATAATGCTCACGTCCGTCTGGCTGACCGTCACGGCTTTTCCGAGAGCGACGCCGGAGAAGACGTTTTCCGCGGTCTTTTCAAATCTGAAGCACTGACCGCAGTCGAATACTTTGTTGATGTCGTACCCGCGCGGACGGGGAAGATCAAATCGAGATTGCTGTTTCAAGCGCGAGCTCCATCATCTGCGTAAACGAAACCTGGCGCTCTTCGGCGGAAAGTTCCTCTTTGGTCACGAGGTTGTCGGATACCGTAAAGATACCGAGAGCGTTTTTGCCGGCGTTGGCGGCAGTCATATAGAGCGCGGCGGTCTCCATTTCGACGCAGCATATACCCATGGCTGCCCATCTCTGCGAAGCGTGAGTATCGTTGTTGTAGAAAATGTCGGACGAAAGGACGTTTCCGACGGTATATCTCAGCTTTTTCCTCTCGGCCTCTTCAAATGCCTTTCTCAGGAGCGTAAATGACGCGATGGGAGCGAACGAGCCGGGAAGAAGATACTGGTGCGCGAAATCGGAGTCGGTGCTCGCGCCCATCGCGAGGATGATGTCGCGGAGCCGTATCTCGGATTTCATGGCGCCGCAGGAGCCGATCCGGATTATATTGTCAACACCGAAGAAATTGAAAAGCTCGTAGCTGTAGATGCCCATGGAAGGCATACCCATGCCGCTCGCCATCACGGAAACCTTTTTGCCTTTGTAGGTCCCTGTATATCCCTGGACGCCCCGTACGTTGTTGAACAGAACGGGAGATTCGAGAAAGTTTTCCGCGACGAATTTGGAACGGAGCGGGTCGCCTGGCATGAGGACCGTTTTCGCGATGTCCTTCGGCGTTGCGTTTATGTGTGGGGTCGGATAGTGTGCCATATATGTCTCCTTACTCCCGGATCGGGAGGTTTTTTGATTTTTCGCTGATACCGGTTTTGATGATGCTCACGGCCTCGTCGGGGGTCACCGTGTTCTGCTCTCCCGTCAGGAGGCTCTTCAGGGTGACGTTTCCCGAAGCTATCTCGTCGTCGCCGATGAATATAACGTAAGGGATGCCGAGCTTATCGGCGTATCCGATCTTTGCCTTCGGCTTTTTCTTCTCGGTATAGAGCTGAGTCCTTATGCCTGCTTTGCGCATCAGGGCGGCGAGCCCGGCCGGTTTTTCTCTGTTCTCGGTCATCGGGGCGATGAGCACGTCGGCGGGGGCGGCGGGGAAATCCGGGTTGATAAGCCCCTGCTCGTTCAGAATGTAGAAAAGCCGCGTGAGCCCTATCGATATACCGACCCCGGGCAGGTGACGGTCGGTATAGTGCTCTGCGAGGTCGTCGTATCTCCCGCCGGAGCATATCGAGCCTATCTCGGGATGCTTTATGAGAGATGTTTCGTAGACCGTTCCGGTGTAGTAATCGAGGCCGCGGGCGATCGTGAGGTCGACCTTGAAATTCCCGTCAGGTACTCCGAGCGCCGAGACGCCTTCACAGACGGCCCTCAGCTCAGAGAGCCCGGTGTCGAACGTTTCGTTAGATCCGGACAGTCCGTCGAGGACGGAGAAAAGCTCCGCCTGAGGCGTTGATATGAAATCAGTGACTCTGCCGGCGGCTTCTTCGCTGAGACCGAGCTCGAGGAGGAGCTCCGTGACCTTTTCCGCGCCGATTTTTTCGAGCTTGTCCACCGTGCGCATAATGTCGCCGGCGCGGTCCTTTTCGCCTATCATCTCGAAAAATCCGTTAAGTATCTTACGGTTGTTTATCCTTATAACGAAATCTTTCAGCCCGAGCGAGCTGAATACGTCGTATATTATCGCCGGGATCTCGGCGTCGTTCATTATGTCGAGTTTGCCGTCTCCGATGACGTCAATATCCGCCTGATAAAACTCGCGGAAGCGGCCTCTCTGCGCCCGCTCGCCGCGGTAAACCTTGCCGATCTGGTATCTTCTGAAGGGGAAGGCGAGGTAGTTCGCGTGCTCAGCGACGTACCTCGCGAGCGGCACGGTCAGGTCGAACCTGAGCGACAGATCGGAGTCGCCCTTGACGAATCTGTATATCTGTTTTTCGGTCTCCCCGCCGCCCTTGGCGAGGAGTATTTCCGACGCTTCGATGAGCGGCGTGTCGAGCGGCGTGAACCCGTAAAGGGAATACACCGCGCTCAGCTTATCAAGAAACGCGTTGAATTTTATCTGTTCCTGCGGAAGGAGCTCCATAAAACCCGAGAGCACCCGCGGACGTATTTTTTCCATAGTCGGACACCTTTCTTTCATTCAGGATAAATTATATATCAAATCCGGCGCTTTGTCAATCCGCCGGATTGATTTGTACGCGATTTCGTGGTATAATAGACTGAATAATAAACTGGGGTTTAGTTTGTCATGGAATTCACTGTAATAGACGCGCACGTTCACGTTTATCCCGATAAGGTGGCCGCAAAGGCCGCCGAAAATCTCGGAAAATTCTATAATTTTCCTATTGACGAGGCCGGTACTCTCGACTCGCTCATCGAAAGCGAGCGCAGGATAGGCGCCGGCGGCTTTCTCATGCTTCCTGTCGCCACCGACGCCGTGCACGTGGATCATATAAACGATTACACTGCGGAATACGTCATGAAATCGCGCGGCATGGGATTTGAGGCGTACGCCGTCGGATGTATGCATCAGGATTATCCGGATTTTGCGTCGGGTGTCAGGCACATTAAAGAGCTCGGGCTCCTCGGGGTGAAACTTCATCCGGATATACAGCGCGAGCCCGTCGATTCCGACAGGATGAAAAAACTCTGCGAAGTCCTTGAGAACGAAG
>JAFZCF010000132.1 GCA_017552165.1 Clostridia bacterium | reverse complement strand
GTAAAAGACTTTCATCAATTCAAAAGGACGGGGTTTTCCCGTCCTTTTATGTTGATATTGCAGAGGGTCAGTCCTCGGCGTCGAGGCGGAGGACCGCCATGAAGGCCTCGGGAGAGACCTCGACAGAGCCGAGCTTGCGCATTTTCTTTTTGCCTTCCTTCTGCTTTTCGAGCAGCTTTTTCTTTCGGGTGATGTCGCCGCCTTAGCACTTTGCGAGCACGTCCTTGCGCAGCGCCTTGACGGTCTCGCGGGCGATTATCCTCCCGCCTATCGCCGCCTGGATGGGTATCTCGAAAAGCTGGCGCGGGATATTGTCCTTCAGCCGCTCGGCGATCCTGCGGGCCCTCGGATACGCCTTTTCCTCGTGGACTATGAAGGAGAGGGCGTCCACCACCTCGCCGTTCAGCATTATGTCGAGCTTGACGAGCTTTGACGGGACGTAGCCGGATATCTCGTAATCGAGGGAGGCGTACCCGCGAGAGCGGCTCTTTAGAGCGTCGAAGAAGTCGTATATGATCTCGTTGAGCGGGAGATCGTAGTGGAGCTCGGCGCGCACCGCGTCGAGATATTTCATGTCGATGAAGTTCCCGCGCCTGTCCTGGCAGAGATCCATGAGGTTCCCGATATATTCCTGCGGCGTTATTATCGAGGCGCGGACGACGGGCTCGTACGCCGTCTCGATCTCGTCCGGCTTGGGGAAATTGCTCGGGTTGTCTATCCTGACGGTGGAGCCGTCCTTTTTCTTTATCTCGTAAATGACGGAGGGCGCAGTCGTGATTATGTCGAGATTGAATTCCCGCTCTATCCTCTGCTGGATTATCTCCATGTGAAGGAGGCCGAGGAAGCCGCAGCGGAAGCCGAAGCCGAGCGCGACCGAGGTCTCGGGCTCAAAGGACAGCGCCGCGTCGTTGAGACGGAGCTTTTCGAGGGCGTCCCTGAGGTCGTTGTACCTCGCGCCGTCGGCGGGATAAATGCCCGAAAAGACCATCGGCGTGGCCTTCTTGAAGCCCGGCAGGGGGGTGTCCGTCGGACGTTCGGCGGAGGTGACCGTGTCTCCCACCCGCGTCTCGGAGACCGTCTTTATCGACGCCGTGAAATACCCGACGTCGCCGGATGCGAGCGATCCCGTGGGCTTGAGCCCGAATGGCTCGAGCACTCCCGCCTCGATGATCTCAAACTCCGCGCCGGTGCTCATCAGGCGGATCTTCTGCCCGTCGGAGAGCTTTCCGTCCATTACCCTGACGAGGACGACGACGCCGAGATACGGGTCGTAATACGAGTCGAAAATGAGCGCCTTGAGCGGGGCGTCCTCCTCTCCCGAGGGGGGCGGGACGTCCCTGACGACCGCCTCGAGGACGTCGGAGACGTTGAGGCCCGTTTTCGCCGACACGGCGGGGCAGCCCTCGGCGGGGATGCCGATGACGTCCTCTATCTCCGCCCTCGTGCGGGCTATGTCCGCCGAGGCGAGGTCAATCTTGTTCACCACGGGGATGATCTCAAGCCCCGCGTCGACCGCGAGATAGGCGTTTGCGAGGGTCTGCGCCTCTATCCCCTGCGTCGCGTCGACGACGAGAAGGGCGCCCTCGCAGGCGTTGAGCGAGCGGGAGACCTCGTAGTTGAAGTCCACGTGTCCCGGGGTGTCGATGAGGTTGAGGGTGTACGTCTGCCCGTCCTTAGCGGTGTAGGACAGGTTGACGGCGCGGGCCTTGATCGTTATGCCGCGCTCGCGCTCGAGGTCCATGTTGTCGAGCACCTGCTCCTCCATCTCCCTGTCGGAGACAGTGCGCGTGAGCTCGAGGATGCGGTCCGCGAGGGTGGATTTGCCGTGATCTATATGGGCGATTATGGAAAAATTCCGTATCTTTGACTGTCTTTCGTTCATTTATCAATCCTTGCGAAGATGGTCGGGGGTTATGCCGAATCTGTTTTTGAGGAGCTCGAAGAAATCGCAGACCGGGAATCCCATGACGTTGTAGAAATCCCCCTCTATGCGGTTCACGAAAAGGGCGCCGCGCTCCTGAATGCCGTATGCTCCGGCCTTGTCGAGCGGCTCTCCCGAGGCGACGTAGGCCTCGGTCTCGTCCTCTCCGAGCGGCCTGAAAAACACCCGCGTCGTGGTCGAGACCGTCGCAGTCTCGCCGCGCAGCCGGACGGTCACGCCGGTATGGACGAGGTGGGAGGCGCCCGAGAGCGTCCTAAGCATAGCCCGCGCCTCGGTGGCGTCGGCCGGCTTGCCGAGCACTTTTCCGTTAATTTCGACGACCGTGTCGGCGGCGACCACGGGTGCGGCGTCTCCCGCCCTGCCCGCGACGTCCGCGCATTTAATCGCCGAGAGCTTTTTCACGAGCTCCCCGGGGTTTTCCGCCGTCACGCCCTTTTCGTCCACCTCGGGCAGGACGACCTCGAAATCTATATTCTGTCTCTCAAAAAGTTCGCGTCTCCTCGGAGACCCGGACGCGAGTATAAGTTTTGCCATGGTCTTATCCTTTCGCCTGAAATTATACCATAACGGGGGGATTTTTTCAATACGGGAAAGGCGCGCGCCCGCAAACCGCCAAATCGGCTTGACTATTTTCTCTCTCCGTGATATAATTACGCTGTCACACAGTTTAATACGCTCCGAGCAGACATGGTTTTGGTAAAAGACGCACTTTTTTTGTGGCGTGTTTTGATAAGGGAAGGAAATCGATACAAACATGAAATCAAATAAATCAAAAGTTCTAACTCTCATATTTTCCGTTGTATGTGTAATTGCCGTTGCGTGGGCCATATATGCAACCGTGATGTTGGTAAAACAATCAGCCAAAAAAGTGAATTATAACGAACTGGATATTACTCGTGAAACTGTTTTAAAGGAAGTTTCATCCGCCGAAGATGATACAAGCAACATAGTTTCATGCTCCGCTACCGACGAATCCACGGAAACTATTACAGAAACAGACACGGAATCTGTTGTAGCCACAGAACCAGAGCCAAAAACGACGGAAGAAATAACCACGATTCCGAAAGAAACGGAGCCTGAAACAACAAAGAAAAAAGAAACAAAGCCCGCAGAGACAACGAAAAAACCCAAGACGAAAATGAAGACCGTGTATCTTAAAGTTGACAGACCGGTTTCTGGTAGGAGATATGTTATTGTTTATGGTGGAGACAAACCCGGAAAACATCCTATCACTCGTTTGTTAGACTACAACCCAGTCGAGGGTTCGGGCAGAGACGAGTCAGTCAATAAAATTGATATTACTGTAAACCCTGGGCTTGAAACAACAAATTTCGTTCCGTTCATAGACACTGTAGTTGACGACGATTGTTTGTGGGTTTATAACAAGGGGACTCTAAAAAACGTCAAACTTGACAAATATCTATTTAACGGGAGCACATTTGGTGTTGAAGATGGTGGTAAAATAATATGTTCTGACGGAGGATACTTGGTATATTACAGTGGGTGGAAGAGTGATCGCAGGGTCACAATGGGTCAATATACATATTTCTACGAGCAGACTGAGATTGAATATTGATTCCAAATCCACACAAAGTGCAGAAAAAAGGATTGTAGCAAAAACAAATAAAAAGCGCCTTCCGCGCGTGGCGGAGGGCGATTTTATTTCGTGTCGTATCAAAGGAACTCAAACAGCAGCTTTTTGCTGCGGCGGTCGAGGTTTTCGATATCCGGGATCTCGTAGCGGTTGTCGTTGCTGTCGCGGACTATGACGCGATTCGTTCCGAAAAGGCGCTTGATGTCCGAATTGCGGTTACGGATACGGAAGGTGACCTCGCCGCGGTCGGTCCCGACCGTCCATTTGAGCGTGCCGAACTTGTCCTCGGTCTTTATCAGACGGACGATCTTCGGTATCATATAGTACTCCGCGAATGCCTGGCGGAGCGCCTCGCGGGAGCCCTCGTCGAGCTCGCCGTAGTCGCGCACGAAACCGAGCTCGCGCTCGTCCTGATCGAGCAGGGTGATATACATGTTCTCGTTGGTTATGGGGAATAGCCGGCGCGGCTCGAGATTCTCGTACACCGTCCCGTCCTTCAGCGTGAGCCGAACGAGATAAACGTCGGTGCGCTCGATCTTTCCTGTGTATTTGTCGATATAAATGCGTCCCATTTTACTGCCTCACTCGAAGTTTTCGCTGCGCTTTTCCTCGGCGACCTTGTCCGACATGGACTGGATCTGAACGAGGCGGTAGTACTTGCCTTTTTTCTCCATGAGCTCGGCGGGCGAGCCGCACTCGAGGATCTCGCCGTTGTCCACCACGACGATCTTCGTGGCCTTGGAGAGGGTCGAGAGGCGGTGGGCGATCATTATCGTCGTGCGGCCGCTTATCATCTTCTCGATGGCCTCCTGGATGAGATGCTCGGTCTCGGAGTCGACGGAGGCCGTCGCCTCGTCGAACACCATCATACGGGGGTTCCTCAGCATGGCGCGGGCGATCGATATTCTCTGACGCTCGCCGCCGCTGAGCCCCGTGCCGCGCTCGCCGAGGACGGTGTCGTAGCCGTCCGGCTGGCGGACTATGAACTCGTGCGCGTTCGCGATGTCCGCCGCGTTTATGACCTCGTCGACGGTGAACTCGCCGGTGCCGTAGGAGATATTGTTGTAGACCGTGTCGTGGAACATCATCGGCTCCTGCTGGACGTATCCGATGCGGGAGCGGTAATACTGCATGTCTATCTGACGGATGTCCACCCCGCCGACGGTGATGAGGCCGTCGTAGTGGTCGTAGAAGCGGAGAAGCAGGTTGACGAGGGTCGATTTGCCCGAGCCCGTCGTGCCGACGATGCCGACTATCTCGCCGGGCTCTATCGTCAGATTGATGTTTTTGAGGACCTTTTTGGTCCTGTCGAAGGAGAAATTGACGTTACGGAACTCTATCCTGCCGCCTATGTCGGCGTCGGTGTTGCCTTTGCCGAAATCGTGCTCCGGCTCGGCGTCGATTATGTCCATTATACGCTCGGCGGAGGCCATCGCGTTCTGCGTCGAGTCGGACAGGTTGGCGAAGAAGTTCACGGGATCGTAGAACATGGAGGCGTAGGATATGAAGGAGACGAGAAGACCGGCCGTGATCGCCCCGCCGAAGATCACCATCCTGCCGCCGAGCGCCCATATCACGACCGTCCCGGTCGAGACGAGAAGGTTGACGACCGCGGGATATATGTTGAGCATACGGCCGGCGCGGGTGTCGGTCACGCGCCAGTCGTCGACCGTGCCGGCGAAGCGCGAGACGGAATTGCCCTCGTTTGTGAAGGATTTGACAACCCTTATCCCCGGGATCGTGTCGGTGAGGGTCGAGGTGACGGCGGAGCTGCGCCGCCATATCCTCTTATAGAACGGCGCGATCTTTTTGCCGAATATGCGCGCCCCGATGACGACGACCGGGACGGGTATGAGCGAGAGGAGCGTGAGCTTCCAGTTGAGGGCTATCATCACGACGATGATGCCTATCATCTTGAAGAACTGGACGACGACCTCCTGCGTGATCCTGAGCATGAAGGCCTGTATCGTCGCCGTGTCGCCGCTTATGCGGTTGATGACCGAGCCGGTCGAGGTCCTGTCATAGAATCTCATCGGCAGGCGCTGGGCCTTTTCGTATACTTCGCAGCGAATGCGCGCGACTATCCTGTCGCCGGCCGCCCTCAGGAGATATCCCCTGAAGCCGCCCATCGCGTACTGTACCACGTTGAGCAGCACGAGCGCGACGGCGACGTAAACGAGACGCTGGGCGTCCCCGTTCGGCAGGATGTCGTCGACGAGCGAGCGGGTGAGGAGCGGCGGGACGAGGGTTATCGCCGTCGTAAGGATCGAGATGACGACCGAGACCGCGAGGACGAGCGCCTCGGGCTTCAGGTACACGCCGAGCTTTTTGACGAGCTTGCCCTTGTCCATGCAGTTGACGCACTGCACCCCCGGGGAGGAGAGCGTCCTGCCGCACTTGGGGCAGACCGAAAGGAGCTTGTCGTAAGACGATTTTATCCCGGCAAACGCCTCGTCGGGGCTTTCGCCCCCTCTTATCTGATCGACGTAAGAAAGTACGGCGTCCGAGAGACTCGCGACGGTGAAATTGAAACGGAAAACGTCCTTCTGTTCTCCGCTTTTCAGCTTCACGCGCATGAGCCCGTTGCCGTACATTCGCTTGTTCCATATTTTTTCGACGTCGGAGAAGAGGGTGTCCTCCGAAAATGCGTCGGTGTCCTCCCGATAGGTGAAGAGGCGGCTGGCGGTCGCGAGCAGGACCGTGCGGCCGTATTTCCCGTCGGGCGTGATGTCCCCGACCACGGCGAAGCGTATCGGGTCGTCGGGGTCGTTCCGGGCGAGGATCCTCCGCCCCGTCCGGTTTCCTATCGAGGTGTTGATGATAAACGGAACGTCCATAACGTCACCATCCCTTCCGGCGCCTCCGCGCCGTCGCGTGACCTTTCAGGTGTTCTAAAATTTTATCACACGCGGGGGGATGTGTCAACAGAAAAATCCGCGGGGAAAAAGTTTTTCGGGCCCGTCCCGAGGTTGATTTTCGGGGGCTTTCGGTGTAAAATAATATAGATGTGAGAAAGGAATCCGGCATGGGAAAGACGTTCAGCGGCACCCGGGAGGAAGTCATATCCCGGACGGCGGAGCTAATCGGCGATCTGGCCGACCGCCGCGCGATAAAGAAAATAGTTCTGAGCCGGCCGGAGGACCCCGCCGACGGCGTGAGGTGCGAGGGTCGGCTCGTCCGGCTGAAGGGCAAAACGTATCTTCAGCTCGAGACCTTTTACCTCGACGGCAAAAACAGGCACGACAACCTCGCGGCGGAGGAGGCGCGCGGGCTGATCTCCCGGTATCTCGGGGCGTATCGCCAGTGCAACGTCATGACGCCCGCGGGGGACGCGGAGTTTGCCGTATCGAAGTCGGGAAAATGCGTCCTCATGAACGGCATAAAAAGTACGGAGGAGGCCCCCGGCGAGGTCTCTCCCCACGACAGGGAAAAACGCCACGTCCTCTACGACGGGGAGCGCTATCCGTTTCTCATCCTGCTCGGAGTGTGCGACGGGAGCGGGCGGGTCATCGACCGGAAAAGGGCGAAGTTCCGCCAGATAGACAGGTTTCTCGGCTACGTCTCGGACGTTTACGACAAGCTCCCGCGGGAGGGCGAGCTCTATCTCCTCGACCTGTGCTGCGGAAAGAGCTATCTTTCCTTCGCCGCGTACTGGTATCTGACGGAGGTCAGGGGACGTGAGGTCCTCATGGACTGCGCCGACCTCAAGCGGGACGTCATCGAGTTCTGCGCCGGCTGCGCGAGGGAGCTCGGATACCGCGGCATGAGGTTCAGATGCACCGACATCGGGGATTTCGTCCCCGAGAGGGAGCCCGATCTCGTGCTCTCGCTCCACGCCTGCGACGTTGCGACGGACATCGTTCTGACCGCCGCCGCGAAATACCGGGCGAAGGTGATCCTCTCCACGCCGTGCTGTCACCATCAGGTCGTGAGCCAGCTGAGCCGCGGATCGGAGCTCGGAGAGGCGCTCTCGCCGGTTATGTCCCACCCTCTGCTGAGGGAAAAGCTCGCCGTGGCGATAACCGACGCCCTGAGGTGCAAACGCCTGCAGGCGAGCGGCTATTCGGTAGTGACGACCGAGCTGACCGACCCGGAGGACACGCCCAAAAATCTGCTTATACGCGCCGTCAGGACGGAAATGACCGACGCGGAAAAAGAAAAATACAAACGGGAGTTTGATGAGATGTCGCGTTACTGCGGCGTCTGCATCTACCCCGGAAACACGGAGGAAAAACAAAAATGAGAGAATCCAGACTCAGAAAATACGCCGAGCTGATCGTGCGCAAGGGGATCAACGTGAGAAAAGGGCAGGAGGTCCTCGTAATCGCCGGCCTCGACCAGCCGGATTTCGTGCTGACCCTCGTCGAGGAGGCGTATAAGGCCGGGGCGTCGCGGGTGTCCGTACAGTACGAGGACGACCGCATGACCGCCCTGGAACTCAGATATATGGAGCTCGACGAGATGAAAAAGGTCGCCGACTGGGAGATCGAGAGGCAGAAGCACCGCGTAAACACCCTGCCGTGCCGCATATTCCTCGATTCATTCGATCCCGACGTGCTCGCCGGCTGCGACACCGTCAAGCTCGCGGGAGCGAGACAGGCGAGGGCGAAGGTCCTCAAGCCCTATCGCGACCAGATGGAAAACAAATATCAGTGGTG
>JAFZCF010000131.1 GCA_017552165.1 Clostridia bacterium | reverse complement strand
TCATCTGTTAACCGAATAACGTGTGATGCCTCTATCTCGCTCGACGGCTTTTCTGAAGCTTTTGCAATTTGCGGCAAAAAAGTGCAAATGATGCAATAACGACCATCAAAGTAATAAGAAATAAGTTCGTTTTTTCTTTTTGTGTCCTTGAAAACGGTGCTTTCATAATTCATCCTCCTGCGACACGATGTCATATTAAGTGCAATAACGGCAAATCCCGCATAACTCGTTGATTTTATTTTACTCATGTTTATCTTTTTTGTCAAGCAAAGTTTTGTATACCTGTATAACGTTGTCATTTTTCCGTTGCTCAGCATAAAAATCCCGGGGCGGCGCCCCGGGACACACGTCATTTTTCCTTACTCTTTGCTCTGAGATCCGTGAAGAAATCCGAAAGGATCCCGGCGCACTCGTCGGCAAGCACTCCGCCCTTGATCTCCGGACGGTGATTGTACGGCAGACTGCTCAGATCCGTGACCGAACCGAAGGATCCCGCCTTTGCGTCCGGCGCGCCGAACACGACCCGCACGATCCGCGAGTTGATGACGGCTCCCGCGCACATCGGGCAGGGCTCGAGCGTCACGTAGAGAGTGCAGCCCGGAAGCCGCCAGCCGCCGAGCCGCCGGCACGCCTCGTCGATACACAGCATCTCGGCGTGATGTAGGGCGTTTTTCGACCTCTCGCGCGTGTTGTGCGCCGACGCGATGATCTCGCCGTTTCTCACGATCACAGCACCTACGGGCGTCTCGCCCTCGTCCGCCGCGATCCGCGCCTCGCAAAGCGCCGCGCGCATATATTCTTCGTCCGTCATGATCTCAGTATCCTTAGCGAGTTGAGCACGGCGAGCAGCATGACCCCGACGTCGGCGAACACGGCGAGCCACATCGGGCAGAGCCCGAACGGCGAAAGCAGCGCGACGACCGCCTTGAATCCGAGCGCGAACACGATGTTCGCGGTTATTATCCTGCGGTTTTTCTTCGCTATGCCGATAACGACGGGGAGCTTTCGCAGGTCGTCGTCCATGATGACAACGTCCGCCGCCTCGATGGCAGCGTCCGAGCCGATCCCGCCCATCGCCACGCCGACGTCGGCGCGCGACAGCACCGGCGCGTCGTTTATGCCGTCGCCGACAAAGGCGACCGCCGTCTTTTTCGGTTTTTCGTCAAGCGCCTTTTCGAGCTCCGAGACCTTGTCTCCCGGGAGGAGCGCCGCGCGGTATTCATTCACCCCGACGTCCTTCGCGACATCGGCGGCTATCTCGTCGGTGTCTCCGGTCAGCATGACCGTGCGCCTGACGCCGCACGTGCCGAGCCCGCCGATCGCCTCTCTGGAGCCCTCCTTGACGCTGTCGGTCACGAGGATGTGACCCATATACTCGGCGATACAGTCGCAGGAGGGAGCGTCGTGATGCCCCGTATGATCTCCCGGCATTATCGCCACGTGGACCGTCGTGCCGTGGAGTGAGCATTCGTGCCACGACGCGTGGTATTTTTCCATAAGCTTTGAATTTCCGACGTAAACGACGCGCCCGTCGATGCACGCCTCGACGCCCATCCCGGGAAGCTCGTTGACAAAGCCGATCCTCGTCCCGTCGATCTCCTCGGGATACGCGAGCTTGAGCGAGGCAGATATCGGATGCGTCGAAAAGCTCTCGGCCATCACGGCGATCTCAAGCAGTTCCTTTTCGGAAACGTGCTCGGGGTGAACCGCCGTGACCCTGAAGCTCCCTTCGGTTATCGTACCGGTCTTGTCCATCATGACGGTGTCAAGACGGGCGAGCTGCTCCATATAATTCGACCCCTTGACGAGAACTCCCTTTTTGGACGCCGCTCCGAGCGAGGCGAAAAACGCCATCGGCACGGATATCACGATAGCGCACGGGCACGAGATAACGAGCAGGTTGAGCGCGTACAGCACCGATTCGCGCACCGGATTCCCGAATATAATCGGAATGCCGGCCGTGAGCACGGCGAGCGCAAGCACGACGGGAGTATAATATCTCGCAAATCTGGTGATGAAGCCCTCGGTCTTCGCTTTGCGGGACGAGGACTCCTCTATAAGCCGGATTATGCGGGCGGCCGTGCTGTCCTCATACGGCCTGTCGGAGACCACGGTTATCGCTCCGCTGACGTTCACCGTCCCTGAGACAACCCTGTCCCCCGGGCCCGCGTCGCGTGGGACAGACTCTCCCGTCAGGGCGACCGTGTTGATCGACGTACGGCCTTCGCTTATAACCCCGTCGACCGGTATCCTGTCGCCCGGTCTTATGACTACCATTTCGCCGACGGCGACCTCCTCGGGGGACACCGATACGGTCTGCCCGTCTCTTACGACGTTCGCGCGGTCGGGACGGATGTTCGTGATCTCGGCGACCGATTTGCGGGTCTTTCCGACGGCTATGCTTTCAAGCAGTTCGCCGATCTGGTAAAGCAGCATGACGATGACCGCCTCGTCGCATTCTCCCATCACGAAGGCGCCGACCGTCGCCACGGTCATGAGCAGGTTTTCGTCAAACACCTGCCCGTGAACGACGTTCACGGCGGCTTTTTTGAGGACCGGGAAACCGACGATGAGATACGGGACGACGAAAATCGCCCTGACGATCCACTCGTTGAGCTTTTCCCCTAAAAGCTTTTCCGCAGCCATAGCGGCGGCGAGCAGTACCGCCGCCGCTATGATCATAAACAGCGATTTTTTCTGTTTTCTCGTCATTTTACGATGATGATGCAGTCGGGCTCTATCTTGCGGCAGAGCTTGACCGCCTTTTTGAGTACGTCGTCGAAAACGTCGTCGTCGGCCTCGAGCGTCATTTTCTGCGTCATATACGAGACCGAGCAGTCCCTGACGCCCTTGATTTCCCTGATTCCGTTCTCCATTTTCGCCGCGCAGTTGGCGCAGTCGAGATCCTCGAGATCAAACGCCTTTTTCATTTCGGTTCCTCCGCTTTACTGTTCTTTTCCGACCGAGCAGGCGCTGCATTCTCCGGTACAGCGGCCGCCTTCAAAGCCCGGCACTACCTTGTCGATCCCGTGGCGCTTGTAATAATCAGAAACCGCCGCTTTTACCGCCTCCTCGGCGAGGACCGAACAGTGCACCTTTACCGGCGGGAGCCCGTCGAGCGCCTCGACGACCGCCTTGTTGGTCAGCCCGAGCGCCTCGTCGACCGTGTGCCCCTTGATAAGCTCTGTGGCCATGGACGACGTCGCGATGGCGGCGCCGCACCCGAAGGTCTTGAACTTGACGTCAACTATGACGTCGTTTTCGATTTTGAGGTACATCCTCATGATGTCGCCGCAAACCGCGTTGCCGACCTCACCGACGCCGTCGGCGTCGGGTATCTCCCCCACGTTGCGGGGATTTGAGAAATGATCCATTACCTTTTCGCTGTATATCATGTCAATGCCTCCTTACGCATTATGCCCTGGCCGCGTCGTAAAGCGGGCTCATCTCGCGGAGCTTAGCAACGACCTCCGGCACCTTTTTAAGAATATAATCGACGTCCTCCTCGGTGTTTTCCTTCGAGAGGGAAATACGCAGAGAACCGTGCGCGAGTTCGACGGGAACTCCTATCGAGAGCAGAACGTGCGACGGCTCGAGCGAAGCCGACGAGCACGCGGAGCCGGTCGACGCCATGATGCCGTTCAGATCGAGCAGCAGCACGAGCGACTCTCCCTCTATGAACTCAAACGACATATTGAGGTTGCCGGGAAGTCGTTTTTCCATCGTCCCGTTTATACGGGAATGAGGGATCGCGGACAGCCCCTCGGCAAGGCGGTCGCGCATTTTTCTGACCTTTTCGCCCTCGGAAACCGATCCGACGGCGTCCTCGAGCGCCCTGGCGAGCCCGACTATGAAGGCGACGTTTTCGGTTCCTCCGCGGCGCCCCCTCTCCTGACCTCCGCCGTCTATCAGATTGGAAACCCTCGTTCCGGTCCTGATGTAAAGCGCTCCGACGCCCTTCGGCGCGTGGATCTTGTGTCCCGACAGGGAAAGCATGTCGACGCCGAGGTCTCTCACGTCAATCGGAACGTTCCCGACCGCTTGTACCGCGTCGGTGAAGAACGTCACTCCGTGTTTTTTGGCGACGGCCGCCATCTCCTTTATCGGCAGGATCGTACCTATCTCGTTGTTCGCGAACATGACGGCGCAGAGCGTCGTGTCGGGGCGAATCGCCGACTCGAGCTGCTCCGGGGTTATCATCCCGTCGCCGTCGCACCTCAGGTATGTGACGTCAAATCCCTCTTTTTTGAGCGAATCCATTGTGTGAAGGACGGCGTGGTGCTCGTAGCAGGTCGTGATTATGTGTTTGCCTTTCTTTGCGTTTGCGTGGGCGGCGCCCTTTATCGCCCAGTTGTCGGCCTCCGAGCCGCACGACGTGAAATATATCTCGCTCGCCTTCGCCCCGAGAAGCCCCGCTATTTTTTCGCGCGCCTCAAGAATGACCGCGGCGTTTTCGCGGCCAGCCCTGTAGAGACTCGACGGGTTGCCGAAGCTGTCTCTCAGATACGGCAGCATCGCGTTAAAAACAGATTCCGAAACTTTTGTCGTCGCCGAATTGTCGGCGTAAACGGTCCTTTTTATATCATCCATTGCGTTTGTTCCTTTCGGCGCCGGGCCGTTGTCCCGGCGCATATATTGTATACCTTTTTGGTATACTTTTCAAGTGCTTTTTGCCGAAAAATTATCCGAATTGTTTGCCATGTTTATACCAATATGTGCTTTTTACGCTTTGCATGATAATTGTTAACAATTTTGTGCAGATTTTTGAGTCCGAAAGTGATACAATTCATTATCGGAATGAAACAAAAACCGCGGACGGAGGACCCAGATGAACTGTCTTATGCTTGTAAATCCCGTTGCCGGGATGATAAGGATAAAAACCGAGCTGTTCAACCTCATGAAGATATTCACCGACGCCGGATACGAAACGGCGGTCATGTTTACCAGAGCCGACGGGACGACCCCGGATCTTGTCGAAAAAGAGGCGCCGGGACGGGATCTCATAGTATGCTGCGGCGGCGACGGAACGCTGAACGAGGTCATCGGAGGCCTCATCAGACTTGAATATGAAAAAAGGCCGCCGCTGTTCTATTACGCCTGCGGCTCCACCAACGATTTCGCCACTACGCTGAAGCTCCCGAGAACGCCGAACGGAATAAAGCAGAGCATAGCCGCCGCCCGGACTATAAATCTCGACGTCGGGCTCATGAACGAAAGCAGAAATTTCAGTTATATCGCCGCCTTCGGCATTTTCACCAAAGCGTCTTATTCTCCCGATCACAAGACGAAAAACGCCATCGGGCACCTCGCGTACATACTCAAGGCCGCCGAGGAGCTCGGCAACCTCCGCGATTCGTATCACACCGTCATAGATTACGACGGCGGCAGGAAAGAGGGCGACTACGCGATGGTCGCGGTCTCCAATTCTACGTCCGCGGGGGGAGTCCTCCGGCTGAAGGAAAACGAGGTCAGTCTCTCGGACGGCGTGCTTGAGCTTCTTCTGATAAAAGCCGTGCCGGACGCCGGCGCGACGATGGCGGTCGTCGACAAGCTCCTGAAACAGCAGTACGACGGAGACAGCGTCTCGCTCATACACACCTCCCGCGCGCACATCTCGTGCGACAAAAATCCGCCGTGGACCATCGACGGCGAATTCGGCGGCAACGTCGGGGAGGCCGAAATCAAGTGCCTCAAAGGCGCCGTGAAGCTCATCGTCCGCGCCTGAGCCGCAGAGAAGACATAATCGAACATCTCCGCCGCGCCGCGCTCTGCGGCGCGGCTTTTTGACTGCCCGGAGCCCTTTCGAGGGGTTTCCCTGGTTTGCCTTTTAATACACAACATATTGTGTATCATTTTTTTGTTTTACATATTTTGCGGTTGCGTATTGACAAGCCGTGAACGCCGTGGTATTATTGAAGCATAAAGATGCCGCGCCGCGGCGAATGAGGTAGCCCTATGTATTCGGTAAAGAAAAGGACCGGCAAGGTGGTCGAATTTGACCTTGCGAAAATATCCGACGCGATAAAGCTCGCTTTCGAAGCGCAGGAGAAACAGTTCAATCAGAACATCATCGATTTTCTCGCATTAAAAGTCACCGCGGACTTCGAGCCCAAGATCAAGGACGGGCTCGTTTCCGTCGAAGATATACAGGACAGCGTCGAGAACGTGCTCGTCCAGGCGGGTTATTCCGACGTCGCGAAGGCATACATCCTTTACAGACGTCAGCACGAAAAGCTCCGCAACCTGAAAAACACATATCTCGACTACAAAGACACGGTCAACGATTATCTCAAGAGTCTCGACTGGCGCGTTAAAGAGAACGCGACCGTCACTTATTCCGTCGGCGGTCTTATTCTTTCTAACTCCGGCGCGATAACCGCGAACTACTGGCTCTCAGAGGTATATGACGACGAGATCGCGAACGCGCACAAAAACTGCGACATCCATCTCCACGACCTCAGCATGCTCACCGGCTACTGCGCCGGCTGGTCGCTCAGACAGCTCATAAAAGAGGGCCTCGGCGGTGTT
>JAFZCF010000130.1 GCA_017552165.1 Clostridia bacterium | reverse complement strand
GTGAAAATGCCCGCGGGGCGGTATCCCGGGAGACCGAGCGCGCCGCGCGCGCGCTCGCGGCACCCCATCGCGAGGACTATAGCTCCTGCCTGTATCATCTCGACGCCGCGCGCGGAGCTGACGCACGTCACCGTCCTGTCGCCGGATATGTCCGCGACGATTGTTTTGAGCCTGTATTCTATCCCGAGGGAGAGGAGCTCTTTTACGTATCTCCCGGCGTATTCCGGCCCTGTCAGCTCCTCCTTGAAGGTGTGAAGGCCGAACCCGTTGTGGATGCACTGGTTGAGTATCCCCCCGAGGCGGTCATCGCGTTCTATAAGAAGCACGTCGTCGATCCCGGCCTTTTTCGCGGATATGGCGGCGGCGAGACCGGCGGGCCCACCGCCGACGACAATAAGATCTCTCTTCGTCACGTTCATTTCGCCTCACCTCCGATGATTTCCGAGCCGGGTCTGTTTTTAGTGACTTTTTCAATCGGTACGCCGAGCTCGCGTGCAAGGATCGCCATGGCTCCCGGAGTACAGAAGCCCGCCTGGCATCTTCCCATGCCCTGCCTTACGCGGCGTTTTATGCCGTCGAGGCTGCGGGCGCCGGGATTCCGCCTGATAGCGTCGATTATCTCGCCCTCCGACACCTCCTCGCACCGGCAGATGATGTTGCCGTACGCCGGATTCTCCGCGATGAGCCGCGCGCGTTCCTCCGGCGGGAGCTCCGCCGCCCGGACGAACCCTTTGCGACGGCTTATAAACCCTTCGTTCGGCTCGGCGCCGCTGCGCTTTGCGATGAGCCCGGCTAAATATTCCCCTATCGCGGGGGCGCCGGTCAGCCCCGGCGACTCTATACCCGCTGCGTCGAAGAAGCCGGGAGCGTCGTCCGGCTCGCCGATTATGAAATCCCCGCCCGCCTCGTGCGCGCGGATGCCCGAAAAGCCCGTTATCGTTTTGTTGTATGGAACGCCGGGGACGCTTTGAAGCGCCTTCTGTTTGGTGTCCGCCGTGACGTCCGCCGTCGTTTCGGTGTCCTCCCTGTCCGGGATGTCGCCGGCGCTCGGGCCGACGAGCAGATTCCCGTGAACCGTCGGCGCGACGAGAACGCCTTTGCCGTATTTGCCGGGGAGCTGGAACACGGTTCTCTCAACGAGACCCCCGACCTCGCGGTCGAGCAGGACGTATTCGCCCCTGCGCGCGGTTATGCTTATTTTTTTGTCCGAAACCATATTGTGGAGCGTATCCGAGTACACTCCGGCGGCGTTGACGACGTATCTCGCACTGATATCGCCCCGGTCGGTTATGACTGTAAATCCGCCGTCGTTTTTAATGATCCCCGAAACGGTCGTAAGAAAACGGAACTCCGCTCCGTTTGCCGCCGCGTTCTCGGCGAAAGCGATCGTCATGTTGAAGGGACAGACGATGCCCGCCGTGGGCGCGTAAAGCGCCGCGGCCACCTTGTCCGAGATCGCCGGCTCGAGCCGCCTCGTTTCCTCTCCCGAGATTATCGAAAGCCCCTCGACCCCGTTTTTGACGCCGCGCTCGTAAAGTTCGCGCAGCGCCGGCATGTCGCTTTCATCGAAACAAAGCACGAGCGACCCGTTTTCGCGGTACGGAAAATCGAGAGTTTTTGACAGCTCGCGCACGAGCTCCGCGCCGCGGATATTCATTTTTGCCTTGAGAGAGCCCGGCTCGGCGTCGTATCCCGCGTGGACTATCGCCGAATTGGCCTTGCTCGTGCCTGAGCAGACGTCCTCTTCTTTCTCGACGACGCATACCGAAAGACGGTATCTTGTTAGTTCGCGCGCTATCGCGCATCCGACGGCGCCGGCGCCGATCACGCAGACGTCGTACGTGCTGTTTTCATTCATCGTTTTCTTCCTCTTTCGCCCAGAATATCGCGCATTTTACCGCTCTGCGCCATCCCTTGAGGAGCGCCGCGCGTTTTTCGTCCGTGACCGACGGCGTGAAGGTCCTGCTACATTTCCAGTTGCTCCGGATTTCGTCGGCGTTTTTCCAGTATCCCACGGCAAGGCCGGCGAGATACGCCGCCCCTAGGGCCGTCGTCTCGACGCAGACCGGCCGTTCTATTTTCAGGTCGGATATATCCGCCTGGAACTGCATGAGAAAATCGTTCGCGCTCGCTCCTCCGTCGACGCGGAGAGCGTCGATCCCGATCCCCGAGTCTTCTTTCATCGACGAGATCAGATCGTTTGTCTGATAAGCGAGCGACTCGACGGCGGCGCGAATGAAATGATCCTTTGATACGCCTCTCGTCAGCCCGACGACGGTGCCGCGCGCGTACTGTTCCCAGTACGGCGCTCCCATGCCCGAGAACGCGGGGACGATATAGACCCCGTTCGTGTCGTCGACCGCCCGGCAGTATTCCTCCGACTGGGGAGCCGTGCGTATCATACGCATTTCGTCCCTCAGCCACTGTATGGCCGCGCCTTCGATGAACACGCTGCCCTCGAGAGCGTAACTGACCTCATTCCCGAGCCCGGCGGCGATCGTCGTGAGCAGGCCGTTTTTAGACCTCACTGCCTCGCGCCCCGTGTTCATGAGCATAAAGCCGCCGGTGCCGTACGTGCTCTTGACGTCGCCCGGCTCAAAGCCGCATTGTCCGAAGAGCGCCGCCTGCTGATCCCCCGCCGCCCCGGCGATCGGGATGTTCCCGCCGAACTTCGACGTATGTCCGAAGATCCCGCCGGACGGCCTCACCTCGGGGAGCATGCTCTCGGGTATGCCGAAATATTCGAGCAGTTTTTTATCCCACCTCAGATTCCTTATATCGAAAAGCATGGTGCGTGAAGCGTTCGTGTAGTCCGTCGCGTGCACCGCGCCGTCCGTAAGGTTCCATATCAGCCAGGAATCGACCGTGCCGAAACGGAGTTCGCCCTTCGCCGCTTTTTCTGCCGCACCCGGGACGTTCCGCAGTATCCAGGCGATCTTGCTCGCCGAAAAATACGCGTCGGGAACGAGCCCCGTCGTCTCCCTGACGTAGTCCGACAGCCCGTCGGTTTTCAGCTTTTCGATGATCCCCGCCGTCCGGCGGCACTGCCACACTATCGCGTTGAAGACCGGGCGACCGGTCGCGGCGTCCCACACGACGGTTGTTTCGCGCTGATTGGTTATCCCTATCGCGGCGATATCGTCGGGATGCGCCTCTATCTTCTGCATGGCCTCCATGGTCACGCCCATCTGGCTCGACCATATCTCCATGGGATCGTGCTCGACCCAGCCGGGATGAGGGTATATCTGCGGGAACTCTCTCTGGACCATGCTGACTGTGCTGCCGCTTTTGTCAAAAACGATCGCGCGGGAGCTCGTCGTGCCCTGATCCATCGAAATAACGTATTTTTTACCTGCCATTTCTGCTGCCCTTAACGAATTATTTTACTCTATAATAATACCATAAAACGCCCGGATTATCAAGATGTGAGCATGAAAACGAAATAAAAAAGCGGCGCGATAACGCACCGCAAAGCGGATCAGAAGCCGATGCTTATTTGTTTTAGTATGTCGTTTATTTCAGGAGGCATCGAAAGGCCCTGATAACCATAACACCAAGGCGCTGGGAGCTCTTTTTTCTCTTGGAAATAAACGTTTAACGACTGAAGATAATCTCCAAAATCACTCCAGTTATTAATTTCATCGCCTGCGATTGAAATAGCCGGGTAGTAATTGCTGACACTTACTAGATTGATCAATCCGGGCGACTCGCCAGTCCCGAGAGACCGCAGCTCAAAAATATCATCTTCTAGAATCGCCTCATTGCTTTTTAGCAGATTTCGATATTTTGTCAGAGCCGCCTTGTTTTCTTCAATTATCGTTTCGGCGGCAACTCCGCGAAAACCGTCCCGGGTATTCCGGGAGACTTGGACAATTATCTCGTTTCGTTCAGCAGGGACATATCCGTATACACGTCGTCTTCCGTCAGCATTTGCATGCCCGTTATACTTTACCAAACTGCCCGAATTATCAATATACCAGTAAGGGGAGAACCGGATTATTATTTCTTTGCCTATCAGATCCTCTGGGTTGAACTTCCCGGTTTCGTCATATCCGAGCACGTCAATTACTCCGGTGACCAGCGTTGAAACAGCGGTAAACCCGAGGCGGTTACTAACCGCCTTTTCGCTTCCGTCAGAATAATAATACCTTGAGAACTCGTTAACAGAGAAAGATGCAACCTCCTCGACACGGACTTTCAAAAGGATGGTTTCAAGAACGGTTTCAGGATATAATTTGCGCGTTTCTTCGTAATCTGTCACGATGTTTTCATGTGGCTCCGCTATTCCACATGCTGCGACTGTTGACCATATATCCTTGGCTCCCGGCATCATCTGATTTGATGTAATCATCTGAGGGTCTCCAAATCCTATGTTAATGATTTCTCTGACGAATGGATGAGCAGTAAAGTAATCTGTGGTTTCTGTTTGTTTAACAGATCCAAGCGAATCACTTTCGTCCTGTATATGACCAGAATGACATCCGAATAGCATATGAACAGCAAGAGTCGCCAGTAAAAACGCGAACGTCCTTCTCATTTCAATCACCCCATTTCGCAATCAGAGCCGATGTATCAAAGATTGTGACATTATATGATTCATAATTTAACTGGGAGTGAAAATAGTTTGTCCCGCTATTATCTGACATAGTTCTCATAATGGAAGGAAATGAGGATTTATAAAGCGGCGCTCCGTATTGATCTGGTTCATGCTTCATTTTCAAGGCATGACCGACTTCATGCGTTATTGTTGTTTTGATTCTTGAAGGTGTCAACGGCAGTTCGCCCACAAAAGAGTGCTGTGAAATATAAATTACGGCTGAGTCAAATCTATGATCCAAATATGTCTGTTCATCACTACCATTAAATGAACGTTCAATTCCTCCTGTTAGTGTGTTAGTATACCCTGCTGTATTTAAGTCAATAGGTGAACCGTCGTGGTAGTTGTTTGCCCGAACTATTGTTGCAATTATGTCCATATCTGGCGTCACATCGGATAGTCTCACACATGTCACAGAAACGTTACTAGATATCCCATTCCATGCTTCAACACAAGACTTTATATCATTGAATGAAACTGTAGCCGTT
>JAFZCF010000129.1 GCA_017552165.1 Clostridia bacterium | reverse complement strand
TTTTGTTTCATATAAGCCCTGGCTTGTTCTTCGGAAAAGCCTTCAGCGACCATATGCGGCACGCAGACATCTATGAGATTGTCCATATCGCTGTACGTATACGTTCCGTCGGCGTAACACCACTGGCAGTAATCTTCATTGAGCGATCCGTCTTTATCCCGGCCAATGATGTCGTCCTCTAACGGCATGCCGCAGCATTGACAGATCAATTGACGCGGTGAACCCAGCAATGTATTGATGGAGACGTGGTACAGGTCGGATAATCGCTTCAAGGTATCCGTATTTGGCACGGTTTCTCCGGTTTCCCACCGCGAAACCGCCTGACGCGTCACAAATATTTTCTCGGCCACCTCATCCTGCGACAGCCCGCTCTTCTTTCGCAATTCCAAAAGTACATCTTTTGTTTCCATATGTATTCACCCCTTTCGCCCTCACGATAGCATACCCGTGTCCAAAATGCAAGCAACCTGTTGTTGCTTTTTCTGAACAAAAAAGCAGCCTCATAATCAGAGACTGCCGTTTGGCTGCGGAAGAAGGATTTGAACCCTCACAAACAGAGTCAGAGTCTGCCGTGCTGCCGTTACACAATTCCGCATCGCGTCCGCAATTATACCACGGCGCGGCGGTTTTGTCAAGGACTTTTTTCGCAGAACGAAATGTTTTGCCGCCGGCGCGGCGGGTCTTGAAAAAAACTGCGGTTTGATGTATAATTTCACACCGTAAAAACGGAGGCAGTAAAGTCAATATGAATTATCTTCTGCTCGTCGTGCTCGTGCTTCTGCAGTCCGGGCTCGGCATCTGCGTAAAACCTTTCAATCTGAAAACCAAGGACGAAAAAAGGCCGACGCTCTGGTATCTTATCTTCATGTCGGGCGCCGCGCTCGTCGTCTCGCTCGCCTTCTGCGGGTTCAGGCCGGCGTTCCACCTCGGCACGGTCCTGTCGGCGGCGGCCTTTGCCGTACTTTTCGAGTCGACGATCATCCTCGAGGTCCTCGCGATGAGGCACGGGCCGCTTTCGCTCACATCGCTCATGGTGTCGTACTCGCTATTCATCCCGACGCTCTACGGGATTATTTTCCTGAGAGAAAAAATATCGGTCTGGCTCGTGATCGGCGTCGTGCTCCTCGCCGTTTCCATTGCCTTCATATCCCTCGTCAAAAAGGGCGCCGAGAGGTCGGCGTCGCTGAAATGGGGCATATACGCCGGGATAATGCTGATATGCAACGGCGTGCTCGGCGTTGTTCAGAAAAGGCATCAGATAGATTTCCCCGGTCTTTATCAGAAGGAATTCGTTGCCTATTCGATGATCTTCGTCTTCCTGATGACCGTCGTTCTGCTCCTTGTGACCCGCTCGAAACCGACTAAGGTCATTCTGTCTGCGGGAGGAAAGTTTGCCGCGCCGGCGGGAGCCATGTGCGGGCTGCTCAATATGCTCGTGCTGTATCTCTCCCCGAGGGTGCCCGCCTCGCTGATGTATCCCTTCGTATCCGCCGGGGTCATCGTCGTGTCGTCCGTCGCCGCCGTCCTGCTTTACAGGGAAAAGCTGACGAGGAACGAGCTGATAGGCCTCATAATCGGCGCCGTGAGCGTCGTGTTCATCTGCCTCTGACCGTGGATTAAAGCAAAAAAACATATCAAAAGCCGCCGGATCTCCGGCGGCTTTTCGCACAGTCGGATCTAAAAAAGTCCCGCCCTCCGTCTCGGAGGCAAAACGGCGTTCTGGTTTAAGATTCCGCCCCCCGGCGTGGTACAATTGTAACGTCCGCGGCCCGACCGGGGCCGATCGATAAAGACAAACTGAAAGAGGCATACCGGATGAAAAAAGAACGGGCCGTATCTCTGGGGACGGCTCCCCCGCGCGGAGGACTTTTTTTCGGTAAAAAGAGGAATTCGGGCGTTTTTTGCGTATATTATATTATCGAAAAGGAGGGACACGATGAACGTCAAGGACAGAATCAACGCGTACGAAAAAGAATATCTTTCCCCCTTCGCGTTTTTTTCGGCTGACACAAAGGGACGCGACAAGCCCGTCTCGCCGGACGATACGCGCGGGGAGTTCCAGCGCGACCGGGACAGGATAATACACTGCAAGTCCTTCCGCCGGCTCATGCACAAGACGCAGGTCTTCCTCTCGCCGGAACACGATCATTACCGCACGAGACTCACGCACACCCTTGAGGTGTGCCAGATCGCGAGGACCATCGCCCGCGCCCTGAGACTAAACGAGGATCTCATCGAGGCGTCCGCCCTCGGGCACGATCTCGGACACACTCCCTTCGGACACGCCGGCGAGCGCGTCCTCCGCAGGTGCTACGATCCCGGCTTCGCGCATTATGAGCAGAGCATAAGGGTAGTCGAGATACTCGAGGACCTCAACCTGACCTGGGAGGTCCGCGACGCGATAAGACACCACACGCTCGGAGGGGCGTCCACCCTCGAGGGCGACGTCCTGCGCGAGGCGGATCATATTGCTTTTATAAATCACGATATAGACGACGCCATCCGCGCCGGGATAATCTCGTTCGACGATCTTCCGCGCGATGCGACGCAGTATCTCGGCCGGACCCACGGCAGGCGCATTGAAACGATGGTGCGCTCTATAGTCGAAAACAGCGAGGGCAAGGACAGGATAATCATGGACGACAAAACGAGGGAGATGACCCGCTGTCTGTACGATTTCCTGTTTGACCGCGTATATATCAATTCCGCCGCAAAGGCGGAGGAGAGCAAGGCCGAGGGCATGCTCGAACAGCTTTACGGGTATTTCGAGAAAAATCCCGACGCTATGCCCGTCGAATATACCTCGCGCCTCGACCGGGACGGCGTCGGCCGGACGGTCTGCGACTATATCGCGTGCATGACCGACAGATACGCGGTCAACACGTTCAGGCGGCTGTTCGTGCCGGACTCGTGGAGGGGATGAGATGGCGCTTATTCCCGGGAACGTAATCGAAGAGATAAAGTTCCGCTCCGACATCGTGCGGATAGTCTCGGAATACGTCGATCTTAAACGCGCCGGCCGGAACATGACGGGGCTCTGCCCGTTCCACAGCGAAAAGACGCCGTCGTTCACGGTGTTTACCGGCACGTCGTCGTTCTACTGTTTCGGGTGCGGAGCCGCCGGCGACGTCATATCCTTCATCATGAGGATAGAAAATCTCGAATATGCCGACGCCGTCAGGCATCTCGCGTCAAAATGCGGCGTCGATATACCCGACGGCGAAAGGGACACGCCGGGCTACATCCCGCGCGAGCGGCTTTTCGCTCTAAACCGGGACGCGGCGAGGTTCTTCGCCGCCGAGCTGAGAAAATCGCCGGCCGCGAAGCAGTACGCCGCCGGGAGGGGGCTCTCCCCGGCGCTCATCACGCATTTCGGAATCGGCTACGCCCCTCCGGACTGGCACGCACTGACAAACGCGATGAAGGCGAAGGGCTACAGCGACGCCGAGCTCGTCAAGGCGTTTCTGTCGTCGAAAAACGACCGCGGAAGCTTTGACATGTTCAGGAACAGACTGATGTTCCCGATAATCGACAGGGCGGGGAACGTCATCGCCTTCGGAGGCAGGATAATCGGCGACGGGACGCCGAAGTATATGAACACCTCGGACACGCCGGTGTTCAGCAAGAGCAGACACCTCTTCGCCCTCAACTTCGCCCGTCTGCACTGCGCCGAGGAGATGATCCTCTGCGAGGGGTATATGGACGTCGTGTCGCTCCACGGCGCGGGCTTTGAAAACGCCGTCGCCACCTGCGGTACCGCCATGACGGAGGACCAGGCGAGGCTCATGAAGCGCTATACGAAGCGTGTTCTGATCTCGTACGACGCCGACGAGGCGGGTCAGAGAGCCGCCGAAAAGGCATTCGCCCTGCTCGGCAACGTCGGGCTCGAGGCGAGTCTTATAAAGGTCAGGGACGCGAAGGACCCCGACGAATATATCAAAAAGTTCGGCGCGGCGGCATTCGGCGATCTCATAAAAAACAGGTCGGTCTCGAGGTTTGATTTCAAGCTTTCCTCGGTCTCGGCGAAATACGATCTGACGTCGGCCGACGGACAGGTCGCGGCCCTCAGGGAGATGACCGAGTATATCGCCGGGCTGCCCGGGGCGGCCGAGCGCGACGTCTATATGAGGCAGACGGCCGCGAGGATGAACGTGTCGCTCACGAGCATCCGCAACGACGTAAGCCGGCTCATCAGGAGAAAAGGCGACGCCGGCAAAAAAGAACTGAACGAAAATACCGTGAGGAGCGCGTCGGTCGTGCGCGACAGGATAAATCCGCAGAGGATCGGCAATCTCGCGGCGGCGACCGCCGAGGAGGCCATCCTCGGAATACTCACGATATATCCGGAGAACATCCCGGCGGTGACCTCCGGGGAACTCAAGCTCAGGCCGGAAGATTTTGTGACTGATTTCAACCGCAGGATCTTCCGCGAAATGGTTAAATACGGATCGGACTTCGACATCGGGCTGATAGGCGGCGACCTCACCCCC
>JAFZCF010000128.1 GCA_017552165.1 Clostridia bacterium | reverse complement strand
TACTATTATTCGTCTCCCGACAGGATAGCGAGAATTGCCGAGGAATTCCCCGGGCTGAGGATTTGCGCGGCGCATTTCGGCGGATACTCTGTCTGGGATGAGGCGGAAAAATATCTCTGGGGCAGATACGGGAACGTCTGGTACGACCTCTCGGCGTCGCTTCAGTGGATGACCCCCGAAAAGGCGACGGAAAATATAAGAAAAGCCGGGGTCGGGCGCATGATGTTCGGCTCGGATTTCCCGTCCGTATCCCCGTGGAAGGTAAAGGATATGTTCGAAAAACTCGATCTCACGCCTGCCGAGCGGGAGGACATACTCTGCCGCAACGCGCGGCGTTTCCTCGGCTCCGAACAGTGAAATGACCGGCTGGCTGTGGGAAAAACTCGCCGCCGAAAAACGTCCCGTCGTGCTTTACGGTACAGGCAACGGAGCCGACAAGATCCTCGACAGACTTGAGCGGCTCGGGGTTTCGGTGAGCGGCATATTCGCTTCCGACGGGTTTGTCAGGAAGCGGACGTTTCGCGGATTTGAGGTCGAATCGTATAAAAGCGCTGTCAGACGGCTGGGCGACGATATCATCATACTCGTCGCGTTCGGCTCGTCCCGCCGCGACGTTATAGAAAACGTTATCGGAATGTCGGGGAGACACACCGTGCTTCTGCCCGATATGCCCGTCGCGGGTGAGAACGTCTGGTGCCGCGAATTTGCCGAAAAACACGCGGAAATGATAGCCGCAGCCCGGGATATGCTCGCCGACGGGAAAAGCCGCGCGCTTTTCGATTCCGTCCTCAGGTACAGGGAGGGAGGCGAGCTCGCCCCGCTTCTCGAAAACCTCAGCACAGAGGACGAGATATGGCGGGAAACGCTCAGGCCGGAGCTCTATACCCGCGCCGCCGACGTCGGCGCGTATAACGGAGACACGGCCGCGGGGCTGCTGAGCCGCGCTCCGCGGATCGAAAAGATTACGGCCGTAGAGCCCGACGAAAAAAACTTTTCGTCGCTTTGCGTCACGGCCGGCATCTACGGCCGTATAATGCCCGTGCGCGCCGCTGCCTGGGACAGGCGTGAGGTGCTGACCTTCAGCAGGGACGGCGGCCGCGGCGCCGGCAAGCGTAAAACCGGTGAAAAAAGAACGTCGGAGGTCATCGGTCTGCCGCTTGATTCCATTCTCGGAGACGAGGGTGCCGATTATATCAAAATAGATTCCGAGGGCGCCGAGGGCAGGGTGCTCGCGGGCGCCGCTCAGACGATTTCAGAATTTCACCCCGATCTCAGAGTGGCGGCGTATCACAGGCCGGAGGACGTTTTCGCGCTTCCGCTTCTGATCGACGAACTGTGCCCGGGATACGGGTTTTATCTAAGACGTACTCCCTGCACACCATGCTGGGAGCTTGATCTCATCGCGAGATACCGAGGTTAAAAATGACAGACGTTTTTTCAAAGTTTCCGCCGTTCATTCAGGATTACGTGTACGAAAACGGATGGACCGAGCTGCGCGAAGTTCAGCTCGGGGCGGCGGAGATACTGTTCGGGACGGACGATAATCTTCTTCTGACCACGGCGACGGCATCGGGCAAGACCGAGGCGGCGCTTTTTCCCGTGATAACCTCGCTGTGGAGCGACCCGCCGGCGTCCTTCGGAGCGCTTTACATCGCCCCGCTCAAAAGTCTTATAAACGATCAGTTCCTGCGCCTTTCGGACGTCCTCGACGAGAGCGGCGTGAAGGTGTTCCACTGGCACGGGGACGTTGCTCAGTCGCATAAAACGAAAGCCCTGAAAGAGCCGTCCGGCATCCTTCAGATAACCCCGGAATCGCTCGAAAGCATGCTCATGAACCGCCCGAACGACGTCGTCAGACTATTCGGCGAGATAAGATACGTGATTATCGACGAGATCCATACGCTGACGGGGAGCGACCGCGGAAACCAGATAATCTGTCAGCTCGCGCGGCTTTCCCGGCTCACGGGGAGGGATCCCGTGCGGATCGGTCTCTCGGCGACGGTGGGAGACGCGAAAAAGGCCGCGGACTGGCTCGGCGCCGGCTCGGCGAGGCATACGTCGGTCGTCGGCACGCCGGACAGAAAAATATCGTGGCGCCTCGCGCTCGAACATTTTTATATCGGCGGCGGAGATCCGGACGAACAGGACGCGCCCCCCGTCGACACCGACACGGGAGAGGTCTATATGCCCTCCGACAAGGGCTACGAATACATTTACGACGCGACGAAGGGGAGAAAATCTCTTGTTTTCGCAAACTCCCGCGAGGAGACGGAGATCATCACGGCGACTCTGCGGCAGATAGCCGAGCGGCGGGGCGAACCCGACGTGTTCCGTATCCATCACGGCAATCTTTCGGCCGCCATACGCGAGGAAGCGGAACTGTCGCTGAAAAGCGACGAACAGATGACCGTCACGTGCGCGACCGTCACGCTTGAGCTCGGGATAGATATCGGCAGGCTCGAGCGTATCGTTCAGTCGGAGGCGCCTGTGTCGGTTTCGAGTCTGCTTCAGCGTCTCGGCAGGTCGGGAAGGCGCGGCGCGCCGCCCGAGATGGTCATGACCTTCAGGGAAGAAAATCCTCTGCCTAACACGCCTCTGCCTCAGCTGATCCCCTGGAGTCTCATAAGGGGAATCGCGCTTATCCAGCTTTATATCGAGGAGCGGTTTGTCGAGCCGCCCAAAACGAAAAAATATCCGATGTCGCTCATGTTCCACCAGACGCTCTCGGTCCTTTGCTCAAAGGGCGGCCTGACACCGAACAGACTCGCGAAAGAGGTACTTTCGCTGCCGCCGTTTTCGGAGGTGTCTCCCGACGATTACCGCACGCTTGTACTTTCGATGATAAAGAACGATTTTATCGAACTTACCGAGGACGGCACGCTTATCGTGGGGCTTAAGGGCGAGCGCATCACCTCGTCGTTCAAGTTCTACGCGGTGTTCAACGACAGCGAGGATTTTACCGTCCGCTCGGGATCGGACGAGATCGGAACGATAACGACCCCGCCGCCCGTCGGCGAGAGATTCGCCCTCGCCGGCAGGGTATGGGAGGTCGAGGAGCTCGATATTTCGAGACACCTTATATACGTTCATCCGGTTGACGGGAAGATGGAAATATCCTGGCCGGGAGATTACGGCGAGATACACACGAAAATACTCGAGAGGATGAAAAAGGTCCTGTCCGAGGACACGGTATATCCGTATCTCAAAAAGAACGCGAGGGTCAGACTCGACGCCGCGCGCCGCGTTGCGCGCAATACCGGTATGCTCGAAAAAAGCATAGTCCATCTCGGGGGATATTCCTGGTGCGTTTTCCCGTGGCTCGGGACGAGATCATTCAGGACTCTGCGCCGCATGATCATGTCGGAAAGCTCGCGGTTCGGCATCACGGGAATGGAATACGAGGGCTGCTATTATATGACCTTCAAGATGGAAAAGGGAAACGGCAGGTCGCTTTCCGAGGCGCTCAAGAGGACGGCCGATCTCGGCATAGATCGTGACGGGCTGATCGGCGCGTCGGAGACCGCGGTTTTCGACAAATTCGACGAGAACATACCCGCCGAGCTCCTTCACAGGGCTTATGCCGCCGACCGTCTCGAGACGGTCGATGTGACCCGCAGGATAGGGGAGATTTACGATGAGTTTCACTGACGAGCTGAAACCCGGGGACTATACCGAGCCTGAGTGCCCACTCTGCATGACCCCGCCCGAAAAACGGGACGCTTTCAAGCCGATAAACGTCAGGCGGGCAATAGAAAAGGCGGACGAATATTTCGCCGTTAACGATCCCGACGGCGCCGGACGCATTCTTGAATACTGGCTCGGCGAGGCGGAGCTCGGAGGCGATCTGCGCGGCGCGTTTGCCATGCACAACGAGCTCATGGGCTTATACCGAAAAAAGGGAGACGGCGATAAAGCGTCGTTTCACGCCGACGCGGCGCTCCGCATAGCTTCGGAGACCGGGCTTGACGGAAATATGTCCGGCGGCACGGCGTATATAAACGCGGCGACGGTCAGCAAGGCGTTCGGCAGGCCGGAGGAGGCGATGGAGCGCTTTCAAAGGGCCGAGGAGATTCTTTCATCTCTTGACGGCGTTCCTCACTCGCTTCTCGGTGGGCTCAACAACAATATGGCGCTCGCTCTCTGCGATCTCGGCAGATACGACGAGGCGGCAGAGAGATATCAGCGGGCACTCAGCGAGATGGAACAGACCGAAAACGGAGAGGCGGAGCGGGCCGTTACGTATCTCAACATGGCGGACGCGGCAGAGGCAAACCTGGGACCCGAGGACGGCGCCGAGCTCATCTCGGAATACGTCGAGAAGGCGTACGCTCTCATAACGGCGGAGTCGCTCCCGAAAGACGGGGACTACGCCTATTACTGCGCGACGTGCGCCCCCTCATTTGACTATTACGGATATTTCGCGTACGCGGACGAACTCAGAAAACGCGCCGGGGAGATTTATGAGCGTGGAAACAAAAGGACTTGAAATAAGCCGGGCGTTCTATCGCGAATACGGCGAAGAAATGCTGGAACGGCTTTTTCCGGATTCGGTGAGCACATTTGCCGTCGGACTCTGCGGTTCCGGCTCCGACTGTTTCGGATTCGACGACGAGATCTCAAGGGATCACGATTTCGATCCCGGTTTTATGATCTTTCTGCCCGGCGAAGACATTGTGGACGAAAGGCTCGCTTTCAGAATAGAACGCGGATACGACGGCCTTCCGAAAACTTTCCGCGAAATGACGCGCAGACCCGCGGGGATGACGCACGGCAGGAGAGGCCCCGTTAGGCTGTCCGGTTTTCTCCTTTCTCGGCTCGGGACGGATGACGTGCCGGACGAGGCGGAATGGCTGACGATCCCGGAAAACTATCTCGCCGAGGTGACTAACGGAGAAATTTTCAGGGACGACAGCGGCATTTTTACCGAAATACGCCGCCGGATGAGCGCACCCCCGCGCGACGTTCTTATTAAAAAAACGGCCGGCTGTCTTTTCATAATGTCACAGTCGGGGATTTATAACTACGAAAGGTGCGTCTCGCGCGGAGACTTTGACGCTGCGAGGCTGTCGTGCTTTGAGTTTTTCAAAAGCGCGGCGAACGCATTTTTCTGGCTGAACGGGAAATATATGCCGTATTACAAGTGGACTTTCCGCGCGATGAGGTCCCTTCCGGGAGGGGAAGCGTTTGCCGGAATTCTTTCCGAAATCATCTCGGACGCCCCGGAATTCAGCCGAAAAAAAGAAAAAATCGACGACGTCCGCGTCTGTCTTATGAAACTTATATCTGAAAAACTGTTTCCGCTGGATTCCGGTATGTCGCTGATAGACGCTGCGTATTACGTCAACGAAAAAACGGCAGATCCCTGTCTTAGGAATCTGCACGTCCTTCACGGTGTGAGATAATTTATTACTGAAGTTTCATGAGCCGTTCGTTGAATTCCTTCGCCGTGTCGTAGCCCATTTTTTTCTGGCGGTGGTTCATGGCCGCGATTTCGAGAATGACGGCGAGGTTTCGCCCGGGTCTTACCGGAACGACCGTCATGGGGATGTTTATGCCCATTATCTCGGTCGTCTGTTCTTCGAGACCGAACCGGTCGTACATCTTTCCCTCGACCCACGGCTCGAGCATGATTATCATGTCTATTTTCTCGGTGTTTTTGACGGCGCCCATGCCGAATATCCGCCTTACGTCGACGATACCGATACCGCGGAGCTCCACGAAATGTCTGATTATCTCGGGGGCGGAACCGACGAGCGTCTTCGCCGAGACCTTTTTTATCTCAACGGCGTCGTCGGCTATAAGTCTGTGCCCGCGCTTGACGAGCTCTATCGCCGTTTCCGATTTTCCGACTCCGCTGTCGCCGAGGATGAGCACGCCCTCGCCGTATACTTCGACGAGCACCCCGTGCCGGGTTATCCTCGGCGCGAGACTTACGGAAAGGGAAGCGATGAGCGCCGACATGAATTCCGAGGTCCTGACCGACGTGCGGAGGACGGGAACGCCGTATTTCACGGCGCACCTGACAAAGCATTCGGGAACTTCTATCGACGATGAGAAAACGATCGCCGCGGGGCAATGCGAAAAGAACTCCTCCGCGATCTTTTCGGTTATCTCCGGCGGCCGGCTTTTTATATACGAATCTTCGCTGAAGCCTATTATCTGTATCCTGTCGGGCTGAAAAAACTCATAGTATCCCGTCAGGGCGAGGCCGGGACGGTTAACTTCCTGGCGCGTTATCTGTCTGTTACGGTCGACGTTCGGGCTGATCTCCTCAAGAGAGAATTCGTCGATTATTGATCCGAGAGATATGGAATACGTTTTTTCCGGCATGTTTTTTCCTCGTTCCGATGATCTGCTTTGATTTTACCACATCGGGCTCATTTTTTCAAGTACAAAGGATTTCTTAAAACCATGAAATGTGAATTGTGTCCGCGCATGTGCTGGGCCGACAGGGAAAAAGGCGAGCTCGGCTTCTGCGGGCTCGGCCCCATTCCGACGGTAAGAAGGGCGGCTCCACATATGTGGGAAGAGCCGTGCATCTGTGGGCCGGGCGGCTCGGGAACGATCTTTTTCGGCGGATGTAATCTCAGGTGCGTTTACTGTCAGAACGCGGGCATATCCCGTGAAAAGGGAAGCGGCGCGGGCTCACCCCCCGAAAAGATCGCGGACATCTGCCTCGCTCTCCAGTCGGAGGGAGTATCAAACGTGAATTTCGTCACGCCGACTCCGTGGGTGAACGTCATAAAAAGTTCCCTCGAAATCGCATGGGACAAGGGCTTTTTTCTTCCGGTCGTGTATAATACCGGAGGGTACGACTCGGTCGGCGCGATAAAATCGCTGAGGGGATACGTTTCGGTGTATCTTCCCGATTTCAAGTATTCGTCCGACGAGCTCGCCGTAAAATACTCGTCCGCTCCGGGCTACGCCGCAGCGGCGCTTTCGGCGATTAACGAGATGTCGGCGCAGGTCGGGCCGCCGTCCTTTGACGGCGACGGGATGCTCAGGCGCGGCGTGATCGTCAGGCACCTAGTTCTCCCTGGATACGCGCGCGAATCGGCGGAGACGCTGAGGGCGCTGTACCGCGGTCTTGACGACCCCGGCGGCGTCATCGTTTCCGTAATGTCACAGTACACTCCCCAGCCGGGAGTTCCCGACGAGCTGAACCGCACGGTCGGCGACGGCGAATACCGCCTTGTATGCGAGGCGGCGGAGGATCTCGGCTTTTACGGCGTTTATACGCAGGACGGCAGCTCTGCCTCGGAGAGTTTTATCCCCGAGTGGGACAGAGGGCCGGCGGCGCCGACCCTCTGAAGGTTTTATTTCTTTCCGAAAAGTCCCGAAAGCTTGCCGAGGAGCGACGTCGCTGTGTCGATACCGAGCTTTGCCTTGACGCCCTCAACGACCTTGTTGATGAGGTCTTTCGTAAGTGTTTCTTTTGATATCCCGAGCTTGCTCAGAAGCGACTTGACGACCGACGACGGATTCTTTTTGAATTTTGCGAGAAGATTGCTGTCGTCGCTGATCTTGCCGACGACTGACGTGATCATTTCTTTGATATCCATGGTTTTCCTCCGGATTATTTACTGACAGAATTATATACCAAACCGTGTTTTTTGTCAATCGGAATTTTATCTCTTTACAAAGAAAGCAAAAAATGGTAAAATAACAAAGTAGCGGGGAGTTTACGACTCTGCCGCGCGGAGGCATGAATGAAACTTCTTTTAGCGATAATCAACAACGACGACGCTCAGGACGTAAACTACAGTCTCAGCACTGCGGGATACGCCGCGACGAAAATATCGTCGACCGGCGGATTTTTGATGAGCGGGAACACCACGTTTCTGATCGGAGTGCCCGACGAAGCGGTTGACGACGCCTGCAGCATAATATCGAAACATTCCGAAAGAAGAGTTCAGAGCATACCCTCGATCGCGAGGACCTCTCCGAAATACGGCAACAACGCCGAGCAGGTGACGGTCGGCGGGGCGACGGTATTTATCCTCACCGTTGACGAGCTCCGCAGACTCTGATGATTCCTCAAAACTATCTCCTCGGGAACGAAAGACTGAGAGATTATATCCTTGCGCTTTCGGAAAAAAAGAGATTTCCCGGGTCGATGATAATATCCGGCCCCGAGGGGAGCGGACGGCACACGGCCGCGAGGCTCATCGCGATGTCGCTCTGCTGTACGGGGAGCGAGGACAGGCCGTGTTTCGGCTGCCTTTTCTGCCGTAAAATACTCGACGGCGTATCGCCGGACGTCATTTTCACAGGTCCGAAAAAGGGACTTAAAAGCATCGGCGTTGACGATGTCAGACAGCTGAAGGCGGATGCGTTCATCGCTCCGACGGAATGCAGCGCAAAGGTTTACGTCCTCGAAAACGCCGAGAGAATGACCGTCAGCGCTCAGAACGCCATGCTCAAGATTTTTGAGGAGCCGCCCGCGGGAGTTTATTTTATCCTGCTTTGCGACAGCGCATCGTCCCTACTGCCGACGATACGCTCAAGGGCGCCGGAGCTCAGCACCGAGATATTCGGAGACGAGACGCTGGCGGGACATCTCAGGGTTTTGTCCCGCGAATATGCGGAGCTTGAAAAAACAGACCCGGCCGCGGCCGCTTCGGTCGTCAGGCAGGCGGGAGGCGCGATAGGCGCGGCGCTCAGACTCGTTTCGGGGAAAGGTATAGAACGCAACGAGAACGTTCCGCTCGTTGTGCGCGCGCTCGGAGAAAAAAGGCCTGCGGAGCTTCTCGTGGCTCTCAAAACCGCATGCGGCTCGGGACGCGACGAGACCGCGGAGGCGCTCAGGTCGCTGATGAACGCCCTGCGCGACGTCGCGGCCGCGAAACGCGGAGAAAACGGCACGGGAACGCTGTTTTATTCCGATATAGGCGAGGCGAGGTCGGACGGGGCTCGGATGACGCTTCGCTCGGCTATGAAATACTACGACAGAGTGCTCGAAACGGCGATCCTCATCGATGGGGGCGCGGTGAACGTATCGACTTCGGTCACCGCGCTGTGCGCCGACTTGTGCACGCTTATGTCATGATAACGGTACCGATATGAAAGAGAAAAAAGAGAACAAAAAAGAAAAAGAGACCATAGAGGTCAAAGGACCTAAAGAAAAGAAACCTGCCGCCGGCGCGTCCGACGGTGAGACAAAAAAGAAAAAGAGGCGCAGACCGCGCCCGCCCAAAAAGAAAAGGGCCGCCGCCCTCCCGGATGATTCCCAGATAACCGGGGAGCCGGCCGGCGAGATTTCCGAAGATATAGCGGATGACACTCCTGAGGCCCCGGCCGAAAAGCCCGCCGCTCCGGAGCGCCCGAAAGGGATCGAGGCCCTTGCCGTCACGGTGAAAACCAGACAGGGCAGGGACTATTACGACGGAAACGGCATTGACGTAAAGCCGGGCATGGGCGTCATCGCGGATACCGGAAACGGGCTCGAGTACGCAAAGGTCCTTCTTTCCGAAAAGGCCGTGATATCCGAAAAAATCACCCTTCCGCTTTCAAAAATCATCAGGATAGCAACGCCGGAGGATGAGGAACGCGTAGCCGACAACGAGGAGCGCGAGGTGGAGGCGTTCAACAAATGCCTTGAACTGATAGAAGAGTCCGCTCTCCCGATGAAGCTCGTCGACGCGGAATATTCGTTCGACTGTTCAAAGCTGACGTTCTGTTTCACAGCGGAGGACAGGGTCGATTTCAGGGAACTCGTCAAGGAGCTCGCCTCTGTTTTCAAGACGAGGATCGATCTCAGACAGATCGGCATAAGGGACGAGACGAGGATAACGGGAGGGCTCGGCGTATGCGGTATGCCGCTCTGCTGCTCCATGTTCCAGCCTGAGGTCAATCAGATTACGATAAAAATGGCAAAGGAGCAGGGGCTCCCGCTCACTTCTTCAAAGATCTCGGGCGCGTGCAACAGACTTATGTGCTGTCTGAGATACGAAAGCGAATTCTACCGTTCTCAGCTCTCTGTCATGCCGAAGGTCAACGCTTCGGTGAGTACGCCGGACGGCAACGGCACGGTGAGCGAAATAATCCCGCTCGACGGCGACGTTAAGGTGGTGCTCGAAAACGAAAAGAACGCGAGAAAGTACCACTACACCGACGTAAAGATAATACCCAAGCAGAAATGATTTCAGGCGGTCCCGCAGGACCGCCTTAAATTCTTTTATTCTTCCGGCTCGAAATAGAGCGTTTGTCGTAGCAGCGATATCGCTTTGTCGCGGACGTTGTCGGGGTCCCCGGCTACCGATTTTACCTCGATCTCGTAAACGTATCCGTCGCATTCACCGGCAAAATACCAGATGGTTCCGTTGTTGCAGGTGTACCAGTCCGAGCCGTTTATCTTTTCTTTGGCAAACGGCGTGACGCCCGTCGATTTCGCGGGGCGCGAATCGTTCTTAACGTATTCCTCAAGTCCTTTGTCTCCGAGAGAACTTACCATCAGCGTGATGTCCGCGCCGGGCATGCCGTATTCCTCGGTATAAAATTCCCATACTCCGAGAAGACCGTTGTAGGGATTGTTCACCGTCCCGTCGGGGATATAGAAGCAAAGATCGTAGACCTTTTTGTCTATTCCCTCGGCGGTCGGTCTGTTTGAGGCCGACGGCGCGACGGGTTTCGTCCCTTCCGCCGGGTCGGTCACGTAGGCCGACGGCGACGGCTCGGTGTCTTCGGTCTTTCCGCCGAAAACGCTGTTGAATATCTTTTTGTAAATGTTGAAGCAGCTTGTCAGAGAAAGTACCGTCGCGGCGATCAGCGCCAGCGCGGCGATTTTTTTAAGATTTTTCATCACGATACCTCAATTATTTTTCTGTTGCGCCGTCCGTCGCGGGGTCACTCTTTTTTCAGCTTGGCGTAGGAAGCCATGAGCTTTTTCGTTCCGATATCGTCGAAGGCGACGGAGTAGAGATAGTCACCGCCCATTTTTGTGACGGAACTGACCGTGCCCGCCCCGAAGAACGGATGGACCACCCGCGTGCCCGGCCCGAACTTCTCGATGATCTTTTCGGAATTGTCCAGACGGAGCGCGGATTTATTTGAAAACTCGCGCGACACCGTGCCGAGCTTGTTAGGCCTCAGCGTCGAGCCGCGGTGACGGTCTGCCTGTCTGACTGTTTCGTCGGTCTCGAGGCACTCCCGGGGGATTTCGCGGAGAAAACGCGATTCGCGGTTCTGGTTCGTTCTGCCGAAAAGCGTCCGCTCGTGCGCCGTTATGATATAAACGCGCTCCTTTGCCCTCGTCACGGCGACGTAGGCGAGCCGCCGCTCCTCCTCGGTGTTGTCTTCCTCGAGCGACATTCCGGGCGGGAATATGTTTTCCTCGAATCCGGGGATGAATACTATGGGGAACTCCAGTCCCTTTGCGCTGTGTACGGTCATCAGGGATACGGCGTTGCCTTCGCTGTCATAGTTGTCGATATCCGACATGAGCGCGACCTCTTCAAGAAATCCGGACAGAGACGGCTCGTCGGCCATGCTTTGATAGCTTTGCGCGTTAGAAACGAGTTCCTCGACGTTCTGCAGCCGTTCCGCCTCTTCTTCTCCGCCGTTCACGAGCATTTCTCGGTATCCCGTGAGCTCGATGGTTTTTTCAAAAAGCACATCGAGCGGCGCGGAGTCCCTTATTCTCCGGAGTTCGTCTATCATATCGGAAAACGCGACGAGACGCTGCGCCGACTTGCAGATTTGTGGATAATACGCGGCGTTTTTTATAATCTCGAACATTGACACGCCGTTCGCCGACGCGATTATCCCGATATCGCTCACGAGTTTGTCGCCTATCTTGCGCTTCGGCTCGTTTATGATCCTTCTCAGCCGCAGGTCGTCCGCCGGGTTGTTTATTATCGCGAGATAGGCGAGTATATCCTTGATCTCTTTTCGCTCGTAGAATCTCGTGCCGCCGACGAGACGGTAGGGAAGTCCCGACCGTGAAAAAACGGATTCGATGACGTTTGACTGAGAGTTCATGCGGTAAAGTACGGCGAAATCGCTGTACTTCCGCTTTTCTTTCATTGTGAGCTCGAGGATCTTTCCGGCGATGAATTTCGCCTCGTCGAGCTGAGTTTCACATTTTCTGTGTACGACCTTTTCGCCGGCCGGGCCGTTAGTAAAGAGCTTTTTGCTGTGCCTGCCCTTGTTGTTCTGGATGATTCCGTTAGCGGCGGTCAGGATGTTTTCCGTAGAGCGGTAGTTTTCCTCGATACGGACGACGCGCGCGTCGGGATATTCTCTGTCGAAATTGAGTATGTTCTCGATGGTCGCCCCGCGAAAACGATATATGCTCTGATCGTCGTCCCCGACGACCATCACGTTCCGGCGTCTTTCCGTCATGAGCTGAATCAGTCTGAGCTGAGCGGGGTTTGTATCCTGGAACTCGTCCACGCTCACGTAACGGAACCTGCCGTTGCAGAAATCGAAGGCTTCGCCGTTTTCTTCAAGCAGGCGCACGGTCTGCATGATTATATCGTCAAAGTCCACGGCGGAGGCGTCGAGGAGCTTTTTCTGATACAGCGCGTAAATTAGAGCGATCCGTTTTGAGCGCTGATCCTTCTGCGCGTCGGCGGGGAAATCCTGCGGGGGAATGAGTTTTTCTTTCAGGCGGCTGATCTCCGAGACCGCCGACTTGACGGACAGTATCCCCTCGTCGATCCCGAGCTCGTTCATGCATTCTTTTACGCACCGCTTGGAGTCGTCCGTGTCGTATATCGTGAAATCCTTTGAATAACCGATGCTTTCGCCGTATTTACGGAGAAGCCGCATGCAGATAGAGTGGAAGGTCCCCGCCCATATCGCCGAGGCGGTCTCCTCGCCGAGCGTAACCGCGAGACGGGTCTTCATCTCCTCGGCGGCTTTGTTCGTAAAGGTGAAGCAGAGTATGTCCCAGGGAGGGCAGGGGGACGTCACGTAGTCTGCGAGGACCTGAGCGATCTCGTCCTCGCCGAGCGCGAGCGCGTCCGTCAGGCGGGATATCTCCTCTTCGGTCATGTCGGAGGGACAGTCCCCGCTCTCGTACAGGTCTCCGAAGCGTATGATATGGGCTATCCGGTTTACGAGAACCGTCGTTTTTCCCGTACCTGCCCCGGCGAGAACGAGAAGAGGACCGTTGACGGCGAACACCGCCTGTCTCTGCCCCTCGTTGAGTCTGCCGTACATTTTTTCAAAAAGCCGACGCTTCGCTTTTATGAATTCGGATGCGAGAGCAACGTCTGCCATCAGATTACCTGCCTTTTGCCCATTTTTACTGCGTTTGATTATACCATTTTTACCCCGTTTTGTCAAACGTTTTAACGCGTTATTAAGAGATCATAATATACCGTGGAGCGAAGACCTGCGCGCGCCCGGTACTTGAAAACCGGGCGTGTTCGTGGTATAATATCGGAAAATGGTTACAATGACAAAGGTGAGATTATGAGTTATCTTTTTACTTCGGAATCGGTCACGGAGGGGCATCCCGACAAGATCTGCGATATAATTTCCGATTCGATACTTGACGAGATCCTCGAGCAGGATCCTTATTCGCGCGTCGCCTGCGAGACCACCGCGACGACGGGACTTATTTATATAATGGGCGAGATCACGACGAAGGCGTACGTTGAGTTCCAGAGTGTGGTGAGAAACGTCATCCGCGAGATCGGATATGACCGCGCCAAGTTCGGCTTTGACTGCGAGACCTGCGCCGTCGTGAGTTCGATACACGAGCAGTCTCCGGACATAGCGCTCGGGGTCGACCGTGCCCTTGAGGCGAAGATTTCGGGAGACGATGACGGCTACAACATAGGAGCGGGAGATCAGGGAATGATGTTCGGCTATGCCTGCCGCGAGACCGCGGAGCTCATGCCTCTGACGATATCGCTCGCTCACAAACTCGCCAAGCGTCTGACTTTCGTGAGGAAAGAAGGGATACTTCCATACCTTAGGCCGGACGGCAAAACGCAGGTCACGGTCGAATTTGACGACGACGGCACGCCTCTCCGCGTCGATACGATCGTCGTATCGTCCCAGCATTCGCCGGACGTCACCCTCGAAACGATTAGAAAGGATATTATCGAAAAAGTCATAAACGAGGTCGTTCCGTCGGGAATGACTGACGACAAAACAAAAATATACGTCAATCCGACGGGTCGCTTTACCGTCGGCGGGCCTCAGGGAGATTCGGGGCTCACAGGGCGTAAGATCATAGTCGACACGTATGGCGGATATTCACGCCACGGCGGCGGCTGTTTCTCCGGCAAGGACCCGACAAAGGTCGACAGGACCGGCGCTTACGCCGCGAGATATATAGCGAAAAACGTCGTAGCTTCGGGGCTTGCCGACAAATGCGAGGTCCAGATCGCGTATGCGATCGGGGTCGCGCATCCCGTTTCGGTCACCGTAATGACCTTCGGTACGGCAAAAGTTCCCGAAAAACTGATAACCGAAAAGGTGTGCGAGCTCGTCGATCTCAGACCGGCGGCGCTGATTGACAGATTCGATCTCCGCCACGTCAGATACGCTCGGTTCGCGGCGTACGGACATATGGGGCGCGAAGACCTTAACGCTCCGTGGGAGCGCACCGACATAGCGGGTGACCTTTCCGTTCTTCTCGGCAGATGACGGGCGGCACGGAAGAAAAAACTGGTGAGCGCGAGCTCACCGAGATCGAGGCGACAGTCGAGCATATCCTCTTCCGAAACGACGTAAACGGCTATACCGTCGCCGAGGTCATCTCCGACGACGTCCTTATGACGGCAAACGGGATAATGCCGATGATAGAGCCGGGCGACAAGGTCCGGCTGGCCGGCGAATGGGTGATCCATCCCGTTTACGGCGAGCAGTTTTCCGTTTCGTTCTGCGAAAAGCGGCTTCCCGAAACCGAGGAGGACATGATCGCGTATCTCTCGTCCGGCTCGGTCAAAGGGGTAGGAAGGAAGACGGCGGAGAGGATCGTCGGCCGTTTCGGGACGGACACGTTCGACGTCATCGAGAATCATCCCGAATGGCTTTCCGACGTCAAGGGCGTGACAAAAGAAAAAGCCCTGTCGATCGCCGAGAGCTTCAAGGAAAACTTTGAGATGCGCGCTCTCATGATGTTCTGCCGCGACTATTTCGGTCCGGCGGCGGCCATGAGGGTGTACAGAAAATGGGGCGGCGCGGCAGTTGAAATGCTTAAAACCGACCCATATTCGCTTTGCGGCGACGACGGCATTAGTTTTGATACCGCCGAATCCATTGCCGCCGACCTCGGGATACCGAGGTCGGATCCGTCGCGTGTCAGGGCCGGCATCGTCAGATGCCTGAAAGACGCGTCGTCGAGCGGGCATACCTTCCTTCCGGAGGACATGCTTGTAAAAGCGTCGGCGGGATATCTCGGCGTCGGCGCGGGGATTGTCTCGGACTGCCTTTCAGAGCTCGGCAGCGGCGGCGGAATCGTCAGGACGGAAATAGAAGGCAGAGCCGTCTGCTTTGCGCCTGCGACTTATGAAGCCGAACGCGGCGTTGCCGATCGTCTCGTCAGGATAGACAGGGAATGCGTCTCCGTCCAGCGGCAGGATATACGCCCGCTTATCGACAGACTCGAGGTCAGTTTCGACATCACGTACGCCGCAAAGCAACGCGAGGCGATAGAAAAAGCGATGCTCAACGGCGTCATGGTGCTGACCGGCGGACCGGGTACGGGCAAAACCACCGTTATAAGGGCGATAATCGCGGTCTTTGAACTCATGGGGTTCGGCGTGGCGCTCGCCGCGCCAACCGGCAGGGCGGCAAACCGCCTTTCGGAGGCGACCTCTCACGAGGCAAAGACGGTCCATCGTCTCCTCGAAACAGATTTTGCGCCGACGGAGGACCGTGAGCAGTATTTCAGAAGAAACGCGCGAAATCCGCTCGATGAGGACGTTATCATTGTCGATGAGGCGTCCATGATAGATATAATGCTCGCCGATTCTCTCGTTAAAGCGGTCAGAAACGGCGGGAGGATCGTTTTCGTGGGGGACGCCGATCAGCTTCCTTCAGTGGGCGCGGGATCTCTGCTCGGAGATATTATCCGCTCCGGAAGGTTTGCCACAGTAATGCTGAACGAGATTTTCCGTCAGGCGTCCGAGAGCGCCATAGTGTGCGCCGCGCACGACATAATCGAGGGCAGGGTACCCGAACTCGACAGGCGCGATTCCGACTTTTTCTTTATGGAAAGGAAAGCCGATCCGGCCGCCGAACTAATATGCGATCTCTGCGAAAAGCGGCTTCCGGCCGCGTACGGAAATCTCGCGGACGGCATCCAGGTGATCTGTCCGACTCACAACGGAAAGTGCGGGACAGCGAACCTGAACGCGATGCTCCAGGCGCGGCTTAATCCCCCGGAAAAAGGCGTCGGGGAGATGAAATACAAAAGCACAGTCTTTCGCCGCGGCGACAGAGTCATGCAGGTCAGAAACAATTACGAGACCGAATGGGAGAAGGGAAACGAGATAGGCAGCGGAGTTTTCAACGGCGACATCGGTAAGATCGTTTCGGTTTCGCCGAGAGAAAGGACGCTCACCGTCAGCTTCGACGGCAGGATAACCGAGTATCACGACGCTGATCTCGACGATCTTGAGCTTGCCTACGCAATTACGGTGCATAAAAGCCAGGGTTGCGAGTTCCCCATCGTCATCCTCCCGATAACCGACTATTTCGATCGCCTCTACACGAGGAATCTGCTGTACACGGCCGTCACGAGGGCGCAGAACATCGTGATAATTACAGGCAGCAAGGACAGTCTGACGGCCATGATCGGGAACGACAGGCACGCGGTCAGATACACGGCCCTTTCATACTTCCTAAAAGATGAAACGCGCGACTGAAAAGATTAAAAAGGCGTCGGACGGCATTCTCGATCTCATTTTTCCTCCCCGCTGCGTCGTCTGCGGCCGGGTCATGGAGCGCGGCGGACGGTCGGACGCGCTTTGCGGCGACTGCTACACCGTATATCTGAGAGAAAAGATCGAGAAATGCACGAGGTGCGGAATGCCGTACGACGTCTGTTTCTGCACACCCGACGGGTTTGAGACCGACGTCCTCGTTTACGCGGTGCCGTATGACAGCACTCTGCCGGTGACAAAATCGCTTGTCCTCAGTATGAAGAGGAGACGCAATCTGCCGGCCACGCGGTTTCTCGCTTCCGCGGCCGTGAAAAAAGCTTTGCGCGTCGGCGGGATACCGGATGACGCCGTTGTCACCTACGTGCCGAGGTCTCCCGAAAAAAAGAGAAGATACGGCACTGACCAGGCGGAGGAACTCGCCGCGGCCGTGTGTTCTTTCGCGGCGATCGGAGCCCCCGTAAAACTTATTAAACACAGAAACTTTACGCGGGAGCAGAAAACGCTCGGAGCGTACGGCAGGGCGCAGAACGCCCTGACGTCGTTCGCCCCCGTCAGGGGATGCGAAAAGAAGATCGGCGGGAAATGCGTCGTGCTGATCGACGACGTCGTGACCACGGGCGCGACGATGAACGCCTGCGCCGGCATTCTGAAAGATTGCGGGGCGGCCGGGGTGATATGCATTGCCGCGGCGCGCCGGGACGATCACGGAAGGCAGAGCGGCGCGACAGACGAAACACAGGATTGAACGGACGGTAAATCTCAATGAGAAAGAAAATCGCCATAGACATAGGAAGCAAAAATATCCGCGCCGTTACGGCGGACATGCCCGAAGGGAAAACTCTGTGCGAGCCGTCGGTTATCGCCGTTGAACGAGACGACGACAGAAAGGTCGCCGCCTGCGGGGCGGACGCCCTCCGCCTTGTCGAAAGGGTAAAGGGCGTTTACCGGACGGTCAGTCCGTTTTCACCTGACAAAACACCGAATCAGGCGTATGCAGCGGCTCTCCTCGGGCATATGATAAAGCGCTGCGGCGCAAAGAGACACGACGTTTATCTGTCGTATTCAGGGCGTAAATCGCCCGAAAACGACGCGATTATCGTCAACGCTATCCAGGAAACCGACGTGGGCGACGTCATAACGATAGATCCTGCGTACGCCGCCGGCTGCGGCTGCGGGGTCCGCGGAATGGGCGAGAACGTCATAGTCAATATCGGCGCGTCTTACGTCAATATGGCGGCGTATTCGCGTTCAAAGGCGGTCGACGAGCGCGTGAACTCCTGCGCGGGCAACAGCATAGACAAGGCGATAAGTATCGCAATCTTCCGCAAATACCGTCTTTCGATAAACCCCGAGACGGCGGAGAACATAAAGCTTTCTCACGCGTCCCTCACCGAATCGTCCGATCTTCCTTTCGTTGTTAAGTGCGTAAAACCGACGCTGGGGCTGCCTTTTGAGCTGAAACTCACGGAAAACGAGATATCGGGATTTGTGGAGGGACCCGTCGACGAGCTTCTCGACGACCTGATCGATATGGTCCGCGGTATGCCGGCGGAGCCCGACAAGATAGTTCTCACGGGCGGCGGCGCCCTGCTGAGCGGACTTCAGCCGACCATACAGTCGCTGCTTCATTTTCCGGTGATCGTTGCCGACGATCCGGCAAACGCCGTGATAAGGGGAATAATGCAGATAATAGAGGCGAATTTCGGCGATGAGTGATAAATACGAAGTTATATTCGAGCCCGAGCTGTTTTCGCCCGATTTGTCGGACGATTTGCTTATTCCGTTCGGCGCGGCTCTCCGCGGCGGGACTTTGACATACACTTACCCGTCGGAGTTCGAGCCGCTCGCAAAGCTCGCCGCCGGGCTCGGCGACCCGTTCGACGAGTCCGTACGCGACGGGATCATCGGGATTTTCGATCCGCGCGGACGGGACAAAGGATTCAGGACGGAAATAACTTCAACCGTCGTTTTCTGTGTTCCTGCGGAATACGAGCCGGACGTATCGCTTATCAGAAGCGACACGTTCCTTGTCGACCGCAAAATGCTGAAAAAGCTGAAGAAAGATATAGAGGACGAGCCGGAACCTCCGTTTTTCGGGACCGTACGTAACGGGAGGCTCGTTTCCGCCGCTTACGTCAACTCTTATCCTGCGGACGGGGGACTGGAATACGATATCGGGGTCGAAACGTTTTTCGAGTACGAAAATCTCGGATGCGCGACCTCGAACGTCATTTCTCTCTGCCGCGACGCCGCCGAAAAGAATAAATTTCTCACGTATATTGCCGAAACCGACGACTGCGCGTCGATCAGGGTCGCCGAAAAGGCGGGGCTCATGCCCTTGGCAAAAGAAATGAGAGTGATATGGTTCAGATGACCGGGGAGAACAGTAATGCCGTTTGACGCGGGAGTCGCCGCCGCCGTCGCATGCGAACTTAACGAAAAACTGGCAGACGGCAGGGTGGAGAAAATATTCATGCCCGAGAAGGACGTCTTGATTCTGAGCGTCCATCCTCGCGGCGGCTCGTCACAGAAAATCCTTATTGACGTTTCGGCGTCCGGCTCGCGAATATGCATAACGCGGGCTGAATATGAAAACCCCAGGACCCCGCCGATGCTGTGCATGCTCCTCAGAAAGCACCTTTCGGGGGCGAGGATTATTTCGGTGACCGCTCCGGTCTTCGACAGGGTTGTGCTTATCCGGTTTGAAACGCGCGACACCATGGGCTTCTCCGGGGAGAAGTATCTTGTCGCCGAGGTCATGGGCAGATACGGCAATCTGATATTCTGTGACGGAGACGGAAAGGTGCTTGCCGCGGTCAGGACGTCGGACATCACCTCCGACGAGCTTCGGCCGATATATCCGGGGGCCGTGTATTCTTTTCCTCCGATGCAGACGGGAAAGAGAGATCCGCTCGGAGAGACTGAAGAGGGCTTTCTGAAATCGTTTCCGGACGGGATAACCGGCCCGCGCGACGTGATGAACCGGTATTCGGGCGTTTCGCCGTTTGTCTCGCGCGATCTGTTCGAGAGACAAAAAACGTCGTCCCCTTTTTCCGCGTTTGAGTATTTCACCCGGATAATCAAAGAAAAAACTTTCGAGCCCTGCGTGCTCGAGGACGCGGACGGGAACGCCCGGGATTTCAGTTTTTACGTTCCGTATTATCCGGGCGAGGGACTTACCGCCGTGCGCGCCGAATCTGTCTCGGAAGCCGCGGAGAGCTTTTTCGCGGTTCGGTCGGGGTCGGAGCGTAGAGCCCGCCACACGGCGGACATCCACAGGATAATGAAAAACGCCGCCTCCCGCCTCGTAAACAAGATAGAGAAACAGACGGCGGAACTCGACGACTGCGCCCGCAAGGAGGAATACCGCCGCACCGCCGATCTCATTACCGCAAATATCTACCGCCTTGAAAAGGGAATGACCGAGGCCGTGCTCATCGACTATTTTTCGGAGAGCATGGAGAACGTCACGGTCAAGCTCGACTCGAGACTGACCCCTTCGCAGAACGCGGCGAGATATTACCGCGCTTACACCAAAAGAAAAACCGCCGAGGCGGTTCTGAAGGAACAGGTCGCCGCGGCGGAGAAAGAGCTCGCTTACGTCACGTCTGTGCTGACCTCCATCGAGTCGGTTGAGAACGAAAGCGACGTTGACGAGATACGCCGCGAGCTTGCGGATTCGGGATACCTCAGAAAAAATCAGGCGAACGTGCCCAAAAAACTGCCGGAATCGAGGCCGCTGCGCTTCCGCACTTCGGGGGGCATCGACGTCCTCTGCGGAAAAAACAACAGCCAGAACGAGCTCGTGACCCACAGGCTCGCCGGTAAAAATGACGTCTGGTTCCATATCAAGGGCAGGCCGGGTTCCCACGTGATACTGCAGTGCGGAGACACCGAGCCGGACGCCGCGGACTACACCGAGGCGGCGACGATCGCGGCGGCGTATTCCGACGCCTCCGACGGGGAGCTCGTTGCGGTGGATTATACCCGAGTCAAAAACCTGAAAAAGCCGCCCGCCTCGCGCCCGGGATACGTCACTTTCTCGACGAATTATTCGGCATACGTGACGGCGGACAGGAACGCCGTCCAGCGCTTGAGAACAAAATAATAACAACTACATGAAAAAGGCGGGGAATTGCCTGTCTTTTTCTTATGATGAGAAATCGTCATTTCTGATTTCGTAGGAGAAAAGTTCGCGTGAAAATTTTTTCCCAATCAATGAATTTGCATTATACCGGAAATTTGGGAAATCTTCATATCCCTTGATTACCACGTGGTTGTCCTTGCTTAATTCCACGTTGTTTATGAAAAAAGAGAGACATTTTTGGGGGTTTGTTTCTGCCTTTGCGAAAGTGTGTTCAATGGCGAAATCTTTGTAGTGGATAATACAGCATCTGCCCCGATATGAGTTTAAAAAGAACAAGTCCTTGCTTAAATGATAAATATTTTCGAGCGTTCTGGTTGTTATTTCAGTTTCACGCTTTTCTCCGGAATATATGTTGAGTTTAAATACCGAAGAATATGCTCTTGCAACTACAAGATCATCGCCTGACACTATCATTGTCCTTGCTTTTCCTTTTGGAAACCTCCATAGCAACGTACCCGTTTCTATGTCATAAGCATATATTCCGTCTTCCCATGTACCTGAAAAAAGCAATGTTCCGTCACGCGATACCTGAAGTCCATACTGACTGTTGTATACGGAACACCTGATGCGCATTTTGCAGATTTTTTTGTTTTTAAATACTACTGTACAATGTGACTCAGTATCGTTATCGTACTGAATTATCAATTTTGATATCAGCGGATTATCCGGTGTCTCGACAAACCCGCTTTTTACACATCTGATCTTCATTTGCGTCAATTGTTGTTTTTTTCTTCACTTAATGGAGAAGAAAAGGAATTTTTTCAAATCGACGGCGCGGCACTATTTTCCGATATGACTTTTTCAATTGAAAACCGATAGGTGTTAAACATTTTTTCCAAAAAAATCAGTTAATCGAAACGGTGCCGTCGCTTTCGGAGGTTATCGACGACGAGAAAAAGATTTGCATCGCCTTGATGAGATATTCCGTGTCTTTCGCTCCGGCGGTCTCGAACGACGAGTGCATGGCGAGCTGAGGCAGACCGACGTCAACGGCGCTGACCGGAGTTTTCGTCACGGCTATGTTCCCGAGGGTGGAGCCGCCGGGTATGTCAGAGCGGTTGGCAAACACCTGGGTCGGTACGCCGGCACGCGAGCATATTTCTCTGAAAACGCCGGCAGAAACGGAGTCGGTACAATATCTCTGGTTTGAGTTGAACTTTATCACGATGCCTTCGTTCAGTTTCGGATGGTTGGATCTGTCCGCGTATTCGGGATGGTTCGGGTGTACGGCGTGGGCGTTGTCGGCGGATACCAGGAAACTGCCCGCCAGCATGCGCAGATAGCCGCTCCTGTTCATTCCGAGAGATTCGCATATCCTGAAAAGAACGTCGCCGAGCATGGCCGATCCGGCGCCCTGTTTTGTCGACGATCCGACCTCCTCGTTGTCGGCGACGTAGAGAACGGGGACGGCGCGGCCGTTATTCGCTCCGACAAATCCTTCCGTCAGGGCAAAAAGTGACTGCAGGTCGTCGAGCCGCGGAGAGGAGACAAACTCGTTCTCTGCGCCCCACACGACGCCGCCGTTCTGATAAAGCATGAGATCCGTTCCGACGACGTCGTCCGGCGCGCAGCCGGCCGCGTCCGCGACGAGCTTTTTAAGATCGCTTTTTTCGTTAAGAGAGAAAACCGCCTGCATATCCTGCGCCATGTTATAGTTTGCGCCGGAGTTCGCGTTTCTGTCCATGTGGATGGCCACCGAAGGAATGATGAAAAGCGGCTTTTTCAGGTCGATGTTTATCGTAAACAGTTTCCTGTCTTTGCGGAAAGTCACGCGCCCGGCCGCCGAGAGAGGCCTGTCGAGCCACGTTGCGCAAAGCATCCCGCCGTATCCCTCGGTGTTGACCTTTACGTATCCCGTGGAAAAGGTCGTCGGGACGTCTTTTATACGGAACGAAGGCGAATCGGTATGCGCCGCGCCGATCATAAAGCCGGAGGGCTGTTCGCACGGCACCGTGAAAGCAATAAGCGAAGATTCGTTTCGCGCAACGTAGTATTTTCCGCCTTTTTCGAGGACAAAATCACCGCTTTCGCTCAGCCGCGTAAAGCCGTTTTCGTCAAGTATGCCCGCTACGGTATCGACGCAGTGAAACGGCGTCACCGAGCTGTTTATGAATTCAAGCAGTTTTTCGTTCGTTTCCATAATATGCCTCATATAAGTTTCAGAAAATCGGACGGGGAGGTCAGTATCATAAGCGCGCCGCCTGCGGAAAGCGTTTCGGGAGGTCTGTATCCCCAGCTGACGCCGACCGGCTGCATCCCAGCGGCCTTCGCGAGCGACATGTCAACGTCGGAGTCCCCGATAAAGGTCACGACGTCGGGGGAGGGAGCTCCGAGCATCTCTGCGACGTGAAGCGCGCCCTCGGGAGACGGCTTGGGAGGAAATCCCGCGCCGGTGCCGAGCGAAAAATCGGTCATCCGGGGGAAAAGCTTTTCGACAAGCCCCTTGACCATCGGATCCTGTTTGTTTGAAACGACGCCGATCCTCGCGCCTCTGCGGCGAAGTATCGCGATCCCCTCCGCTGCCTCGGGGAAAGGACACGTGCTCAAGCTGTAGTATTTCATGTATTCTTCGTCATAGACGCCGAGCGCGCGGTCAACCGCGGCCTCGTCGTCGCGCATTTCCTCGGGGAGACATCTCCTGACGAGCATCCGCGAGCCGTTGTTTACCGACGCGTGTACCCTCGCTCTGTCAACGTGCGGCAGAGACAGTATGCCGAAGGCGCTGTTCATCGCGTAGGTTATATCGTCCAGCGTGTCGGCGAGAGTACCGTCGAGATCGAATATAAAGAATTTTGTTATTACGTAGTCAGTTTTCATTGAAATTGCCGAGCTGAATGAACCAGAAAGGAAGCCGTGAGTCGCAGTCGACGAATTTCCCGTCCCTGAGGACCGCGATCTGTCTGAAGGCGTCGGTGTTGTCGTAGAGATGGGCCTCGTCAAACAGCGGGAGCAGAGTGTGCAGCTTGTCGTTCATCGCGTTGTATTTGCTGATGATATACGTGTCGGCTATCCCGTGCCCTCCGTTAGCCATTCTGCGGTGAACGCGTTCAAGCGCAATCTCCACGCTGTCGACTCCTATAAAATAGAGATGCGAGTAAAACCCGTTCTGCTTCGCGATTTTGAGATGCCGGAGCGTAGCTCCACCCGAAAATGTCGTTTCAACGTGAAACGACACTTTCTCGGATATGTATCTGTCCATAAGCATAACGGCCTGCTTGGACGCTTTGAACTGGGTGACGGAATCGTGCGGGTCGCCGATCGAGGAGGCGATCTCGTCGGTGTTTATCCTCATTCCGAGGTCGCGCTCGGCTCTCAGAACCCTGTACAGTGACGTTTTCCCCGCGCCGTTTATGCCCGCAATCACCGTGAAAACGGGCTTGTCCGCAGCGCTCAAAGCAGTGTCTCCCCCACTATGCGTTCCTGGGCGAGCTGAAGCTTCAGATTTATCAGCGTGCGGTAAAAAATCGCTTCCTCACGGCTCTGGGCCGAGGCGAGGGCAGCCTCCAGCTCGTCTATCGTTGCGAGCAGGAAACCGCTGTAGCTTATTTTTGACTTACTGCTGCTGTTGCTGTCCTTCATCTTTGTTTTCGCCGTCAATTTTTTCAAGAAGCGCCTTTATGCGCTCCGCGGGCTTGAGGAGGTGGCTGATCGTCTGATCGCAGTTGAGGGTATCTATTATGAGAGAAACGTATTTGCTCATATCGACCTGACGGTACCATTCGCGCTGAAGGAGTTCGGGCGAGCGGTAGATCAGGTTGGTGGTGAATATTTTCGTGATGATCCCGTCGGCGTACGCCTTGTCGACGGCGTCGAGCCCTTCGCAGAAAAGACCAAAGGTCGCGAAGGCAAATATCCGCTTCGCGCCGCGCTCCTTGAGACTCCCGGCGACGTCGAGGATGGACTGTCCCGACGAAATAATGTCGTCGACGATTATGACGTCCTTGCCCTTTACCGAGCGTCCGAGATATTCGTGCGCCACTATGGGGTTTTTGCCGTTTACAACGACGGAGTAGTCGCGGCGCTTGTAGAACATACCGAGATCGAGCGACAGCATCGACGAATAATACATCGAGCGGGTCATTCCGCCTTCGTCGGGGGAAATGATCATAAGGTGGTCTCTGTCGAGAACTATGTCCTTGACGGTCTTGACGAGCGCCTTTATCATCTGATAGGTCGGCTGGATGTTGTCGAAGCCGATGAGCGGTATCGCGTTCTGAACCCCGATATTGTGGCAGTCGAAGGTTATGATGTTCGTGACGCCCATGTTTTCGAGTTCTCTCAGGGCGACTGCGCAATCGAGCGACTCGCGCACGTGCCGCTTGTCCTGTCTGCTTTCGTACAGCATGGGCATGATGACCGTGATGCGGCGCGCCTTGCCGCCTATCGCGTTTATTATACGCTTGAGATCGGCAAAATGGTCGTCCGGGCTCATCGGATATTCCTTGCCGTACATTTTGTATGTCACGCCGTAGTTATAGAAGTCGGAAATGATATAAACGTCGCGTCCGCGGTATGACTCGTGGAGAACGGCCTTGCCTTCGCCGTTGCTGAATCTCTTGAGCTCCGGGAAAACTATGAAGCTCTCGTTGCCCCGGCTCCCGCGCCATTCCTGAAGATAATTGTTAACTTTGCCGACGAACTCCTCGCACCCGGGCATGCCGACCACGGAGAGCTCGCCGAAATAACTGTTGTCCATAATAGATCCTCCGAACCGTTGGTCCTAAAATTATATCATATATCGTCTCTCAATTCAAGCGCGCGGGGGACAATATTTATCGTATGGACCGGCCATTTTTTGATCGCGTCTTATTGACAAACCGCCGCCTTTGAGATATAATTTAGCCGAAAACAACGAAAGGCAGCGAGAACATGGCAGACGAGATTTTTGACGAGGAAATATTCACCCTTACGGATGAGGACGGCGTGGAGAAACAGTTCGAGCTTATCGGCTCCACAGAGCTGAACGGCGAGACGTATCTTGCGCTCGTTCCGCTCGAGGATAACGAGAACAACGAGTACGTGATACTCAAATCCGACGTCGACGAGGACGGAGACGACATCCTCGTGACGATTGACGACGACGATGAATTCAACAAAGTGGCTGAGATCTTCGACGAGGAACTCTTCGAGGAGATAGACTACGACGCCTGACTCAAACGCCTGCGCTGTTCGATAATGGAAGGTCGTTAAAACCTACACGAATTCAATGGAGCCCGGAACCGCCATCAAGTAATGCAGGCCTCTCCGCCGCGAGGCGGATCGACGGAAACGTGAACGACGCGGGAGGGCACCGCCCTGCTTGAAAGCAGGTTTCGAATGACCGCCGACGGCAGCGCGGGTTTTTATGAAAATTATTTACGGGAGACGTACAATGGACGGTAAAAGAATCAGAGAGCTGAGCGAGATCTCGGCAAGGATAAAGCTCGGTGCGCTTGAAGGGGTTTACAGCGCCGCTTCCGGACATCCGGGAGGGTCGCTTTCGATCTCGGACATCCTCGCGTATCTTTATTTTGAGGAAATGAACGTCGATCCGGCCGATCCGAAAAAGGACGACCGCGACCGTCTCGTGCTTTCAAAGGGCCACAGCGCGCCGGGACTTTACGCGGCGCTCGCGCTGAGGGGCTTCTTCCCGACGGATGATCTTAAAACTCTCCGCCAGGCGGACAGCTATCTGCAGGGTCATCCCGACATGAAGGGGACGCCCGGCGTCGACATGACGACAGGTTCGCTCGGGCTCGGGATATCGGCGGCGTGCGGAATGGCACTCGCCGGGAAAGTGAAGAAGCAGGATTACCGCGTTTACGCGATAGTCGGAGACGGCGAGGCAGAGGAAGGTCAGGTATGGGAGGCCGCGATGTTCGCGGCGGCCAAAAAGCTCGACAATCTGACGCTTTTCCTTGATTTCAACGGCCTTCAGATCGACGGACCGATAACCGACGTCAACAATCCCACTCCTTTCGACAAGAAATTCGAAGCGTTCGGATGGAACGTTATAACGATAAACGCCCATGATTTCAGCGAGATAGAGGCGGCCGTACAGGCGGCAAAGAACTGCTCCGGCAGGCCGACCGCGATAATATGCCGCAGCGTCAAGGGCAAGGGCGTGTCCTTTATGGAGAACAACGTAAAGTGGCACGGGAGCGCTCCTAAGAAAGAAGAGTACGAGCAGGCGGTCAGCGAGATAAACGCGTATATCGCCTCTCTCGGTGAGGTGTAAAATGGCTGATAAAATCGCAACCCGCGAGGCGTACGGAAACGCGCTCCTCGCGCTCGGAAAGGAAAACGATAAAATCGTGGTCCTCGACGCCGATCTCGCCGAGGCGACCAAAACCGTAAAGTTCAAAAAAGAGATCCCCGAGAGATTCTTCGACTGCGGAATAGCTGAGGGAAATATGATCTCCATCGCCGCCGGGCTCGCCGCCTCGGGTCTTATCCCGTTTGCGAGCACCTTCGCGATGTTCGCCGCCGGGCGCGCATTCGAACAGGCGCGCAATTCCATCGGATACCCTCATCTCAACGTCAAGATCTGCGCGACGCACGCCGGAATCACGGTGGGCGAGGACGGCGCAACGCATCAGTGCCTTGAAGATTTCGCCACCATGCGCTCGATACCCGGATTCGTAGTCATGAGCCCCTCCGACGCCGTTGAGACCGAGGCTATGATAAGAGCGGCCGCGGAATATTACGGCCCCTGCTACGTCCGGCTCGGCAGATACGCGGTCCCTGTCATAAACGACAACCCCGGTTACCGTTTTGAGATAGGGAAGGGCGTGGTTTTACGCGACGGAAGCGACGTGACGATCATCGCAAACGGGGTGACCGTTTCGCTGTCTCTCGAAGCGGCCGACATTCTCGCCGCCGAGGGCATTTCCGCCCGCGTCGTAAATATGCACACCGTCAAGCCGATAGATTCCGAACTGATCGAAAAATGCGCCTGCGAGACGGGATTCATCGTGACTGTCGAAGAGCACAACATAATCGGCGGTCTCGGCTCGGCCGTCGCCGAGTCGGTATGCGAAACCTGTCCGGTCCCCGTCGTCCGTCTCGGTATAAACGACAGATTCGGCAGATCGGGCAAAGTCCCGGCTCTCCTTGAGATATACGGACTCACTCCCGCTCGGATAGCGGCGCGTACGAAGGAATCGCTCGCCGCGCGCAAAGGATAATCGCAGGTATGGGCAAAACTGTCGATTACAGTCCCGATTACGCCTCGATGGACGGCTGGGAGGTTTATTCCAAAAATCTCGCCATAGAATACGAGCAGTCCGTCGACGAGGGGCTTGACGTTGAGCGGTATAAAAAACTTTTCGACGCGGTCGCGGAGCTTCCGGACGGCGCCGAAAAGGAGCGCCTTTCCGACGTCATTTTCGATATGGTCTCGGAGTTGGGCGTAAAGGAAGGATATCCTTATACCGAGCCGTCCGATCTCGAAGGCATACGCGCTCTGAGAGACGGCAGATCCGTCACGGCCTCCGCTCCCCGCGCGGACGTTCTCGAAGACAAGATAAGCGGCGCCTGGCTTGGAAGGATCTGCGGATGTCTTCTCGGCAAACCCGTTGAGGGCGTCACTTCGGATTATCTCGTTCCGTTTCTCATGAGAACGGGTAATTACCCCATGCGCCGTTATATCGTCAGCCCGGACGTTACGGACAGCGATGATATGGCGGACCGCGTAATAAGGGAGCATTCCTGCTGTGCCGACGCGATCTGCTGCGCTCCCTCGGATGACGACACGAATTACACAGTCATCTCGCAGAAACTGATTGAAAAATACGGCCGCGGATTCACCACGTCAAACGTCGGCGAGACGTGGATATCTCTCCAGCCGAAGGGCGCTTACTGTACCGCCGAGCGCGTCGCGTTCTGCAATCTCGTCCGGGGGATCAGACCTCCGAAAACAGCAACTTACAAAAACGCCTACCGCGAATGGATAGGCGCTCAGATAAGAGCCGATTACTACGGTTATATCAATCCGGGCGACCCAGGAACCGCAGCCGAGATGGCCTGGCGCGACGCGTCGCTCTCGCATATCAAAAACGGCATTTACGGTGCAATGTTCGTGGCGGCCATGCTCGCTTGCGCCGCGGTCTGCGACAACGTCAGGGACGTGATACTCGGCGGACTTTCAGAGGTCCCGAAGACCTCGCGGATTTACAAACATGTCGGCGACGTCGTACGGCTTTTTGATGAAGGAAAAACCTTTGACGAAACCGTTGAGCACATAAGGAACGCCTTTGACGAGCACACGGTTCACGGCTGGTGCCATACGATCTCGAACGCGATGATAGTGTCGGCGGCGCTTCTTTACGGAGGCGGCGATTACGGAAGGACGGTCGGCTTTGCCGTTCAGACGGGATACGACACGGACTGCAACGGCGCGACGGCCGGCTCGGTCTTCGGTATGCTTTACGGCGCCGGGAAGATCGGTCCGGAGTGGACCGATCCGCTTCGCGGCAGGCTCAGGACCGACATCTTCGGGTCTGAGAAGGCAGACATCGCGGAGCTCGTGAAAAAAACGCTGGAGCAGATGCCCGAATAAACCGATTTGAAAAATTCCGGCCGCCGGATCATCCGGCG
>JAFZCF010000127.1 GCA_017552165.1 Clostridia bacterium | reverse complement strand
CCGCCCTCGTAGTGGAGCGTCTCCTCGGTGATCTCCCTGTTCTGGCTGTCGAGACAGCGCTCGTCGCGGAATATGATCTTGATCCCCGCGTTGAGGAAGGCCTGCTCGCGCAGACGGCGGAGGAGCGTCTTGTAGTCGAATACCGTCGTCACCCGGAAGATCTCGGCGTCCGGCTTGAATCGGACGTAGAGCCCGTGCTCGTCGGTTTCCCTGATGAGACGGTATTCAGACGCCACGTTTCCGCGCTCGAATCTCTGCCCGTAGCATTTTCCGTCGCGCGAATCTTCGTAGCAGAACCACTCCGAAAGGGCGTTGACGACCGACGAGCCGACGCCGTGGAGTCCGCCCGAGACCTTGTATCCCTTGCCGCCGAATTTGCCGCCGGCGTGGAGAACGGTGAACACCACCTCGGGGGTCGGCTTTCCGATCTCCTCCTTGATGCCCGTCGGGATCCCGCGGCCGTTGTCCTTTACCGAGACCGAACCGTCTTCGTGGAGCGTGACGAGTATCTCGGTGCAGTATCCGGCGAGCGCCTCGTCTATCGAGTTGTCCACTATCTCGTAAACGAGATGATGCAGCCCTTTTTCGGAGGTCGAGCCGATATACATGCCCGGCCTCATGCGGACCGCCTCGAGACCCTCGAGGACCGTTATATCGCTTTCGCTGTATTCTTCGCTTTTTATGTTTTCAAGTTCGACGTTGTCCATTTTATACCCGTTCCATCCCGTTTTCCATGCCGTTGATCATCGTAATAAACGCCCTCGCGGCTCGCTCCGACGCCATTTCGGTAAACGCCGGAAAGTCCTCGACCGCCTTGCCGTTCCCGTTGTCCGATATCGCCCTTATGACGGCGAAGGGAACTCCGAGAAGCAGCGCGGCCTGACCGACCGAGCCGCTCTCCATGTCGCATGCGGCGGCCCCGAAGGTCTTTTTTATATATCCCGCGGTGTCGGCGTCGGCGACGAAGCGGTCGCCCGTCGCTATGACTCCGCGCCTGACCTTTATCCCGTTTTCGCGGGCCGCCTGGCAGAGCAGCTCCGAGAGCTCGGCGTCTGCCGGTATCTCCGTGACGTTGAGCCCCGATATCATCCCGACGGGGTCGCCGATGGGCGAGGTGTCGTAATCGTGCTGTACCACCGAGAGGGCGACGACGGCGTCACCCGGCTCGAGCTCGGGGTCGAGCCCTCCGGCAACTCCCGAGTTTATCAGCGCCCCGGCGCCGTACCGCTCTACCATGAGCGAGGCGCACACCGCCGCCGAGACCTTTCCGTAAGCGCCGCACCCGACGGTCACGGCGGTTTTGCCTATCGTCCCCGTCGTGAGCGTGAGGCACCCGGCCTTTTCCGTCACGGTATCGCTCATCGCCGCGATTATGTGCCGCGCCTCGGGCTCCATCGCGCATATTACCCCGACGCGGGTCTTATTATTCGTAAGCAAAGGTCTGCTCCCTCCCGTCAAGCGTTTTGAGGTATCTCTTCGCCTCTCTCCTCGCCGAGGCCGCGGAAAGCTCTTTCCAGTTTCCGCACTGCTTTCTCGCCTGGCCGAATACGCGGCCTTTGTGCTCCGCAGTCTTTACGAGGCATTCCCTCAGCACCCTGAGCACCGTTTCGTTGTCTGCGTTCCTCACGAGGAGATAGAACCCGGTCCGGCAGCCCATAGGCCCGAAATACACGACCGAGCCGCCTATCTCGGAGCTCCGCAGAAGCGTGGCGAGCATGTGCTCGACCGAGTGCATCGTTATATTGTCCATATAGTCGCCGGAATTCGGCTTTCTTGTCCTCAGATCGTAGGTCGTCACGTCGCCGTCAACGCGCGAGACGTATATCCCCGGCTCGAGGCGGTCGTGATCGACCTTGAAGGACGCTATGAGTTCCATCAGAAAAACTCCCTGTCGAGAGGGATGCCGAGGCGGGCGAGAAAGTCCGCCCTGTCACCGATCTCGTTTTTGTATCTGAACGGCTCCGACGCCGTTTTGAGAGATTCGGCGGGGGAGCGTGTGAAGACGCATCTGAATATGCGGACGATCCAGGCGACGGGAAGCAGATACGGCCTGCCGTTGAGCCACCCGCAGTAGCCGAACTGTCTCATCTGCCTGTAAGGCGGGAACAGCCGCCGGAAAAATATCCTGACCGGCCCCGCGCCGCCGGCCGCGCTCCTCGCGCTGAAAAGCAGGGCGTTGTCGCCGTTCTGCCGGCCGAAAACTCCGCCGGTGAATATCTCGTCGCTCAGCCGCGAGAGAAGCTCTTCGTCGGGCTCGCCCGTATCGTAGGGCGGGGGCGCGCCGAACCATTTTTCGGTCAGCCCGAAGGCGTAGGGGGCAAAGTCCGACAGCCCCTTGGCGGCGATCAGTTCTTTCACCCTTTCGCCGTCGGCGCCGCCTTTTTTAAGAAACACGGCGATGTCGAGGAACTGCCTTATCCCGCAGCCCGTCTCTTTCACGTGATTGGCGAGGTGGGCGACGAGATAGGTCAGGTGCTCCGCCCTGTCGGGTATGATCTCCCCGGCCGAGCCCTCGGACGGCTCCGAAATGCCGGTCTCCGAGGGGAGCGAGGCGCGTACGTCCATCGAGCCCGTCCCGCAGTCGTAGGTGACGGTGTCTCCCGAGCGCGAGACCTCGCGCCAGCCGAGAGTTTTCAACAGGTTTTCAACAGCTTTGCGCTCGCGCTTCGACACTATTATGTCGATGTCTCCCATCACCCTGAGCTCGGGCACGGGATATTCCTCGGCGACGAGTATCCCCTTCACGGGGATAAACCACAGACCCGCCTCGGAAAAGGCCTTTTTTAGCTCGTCGTAGTTCTCGCGCCGCCTCACGTATTCGGCCGCGCAGGCGCCGAGCGCCGAGAGCAGGGTCTGCTCCTCGTCTCCCGAAAACCTGCCGCCGAGCTGGGCGGTGAGAAAGCCCGAGAGCCCGTGTATCGCCGAAAGGACGGTCAGCCCCGGGGGCAGCGCGTCGCCGGCGTCGGTCGG
>JAFZCF010000126.1 GCA_017552165.1 Clostridia bacterium | reverse complement strand
ATTTGCTATAATATACAATCGGACATTAAGCCGAAAAAGGAGAATATCCGTGGGCAAGATAATAGTATTTGCCAACCAGAAGGGCGGAGTGGGAAAAACGACGTCGGCAGTCAACGTCGCCGCCTGCCTCGGCGAGCTCGGAAAACGCGTGCTGCTCGTCGACCTCGACCCGCAGGGCAACACCTCGAGCGGCGTAGGAATAAACAAAAAAACGATGAAACTGTCGACTTACGACGTAATTATCGGCAGGAGCCCGGCGGAATCGTGCATAGTCGAGACGGGGTTCAAAAATCTCTGGGTCATGCCGTCGAACATTTCCCTCGCCGGCGCCGAGTTCGAGCTCGTGACCGACGAAATGCGCGTTTACCGCATGAGGAACGCCCTGATAACGATAAAGGACAATTTTGACTACATCCTCATCGACTGCCCGCCTTCGCTCGGGATACTGACCGTCAACTGCCTCGTCGCGAGCGACCTCGTGATAATCCCGATGCAGTGCGAGTTTTACTCGCTCGAAGGGCTGTCGCAGCTCGTTCAGACGATAAAAAAGTGCCGCCGGCTCTACAATCCGCAGCTTGAGCTCCTCGGGATACTCATAACCATGTACAACGGGCGGCTCAATCTGTCTCTTCAGGTCATGGACGAGCTGAGGAGATACTACGCCGGCAAGCTTTTCCGCACGCCGGTCCTTAGGAACGTGAAGCTGTCGGAAGCGCCGGGATACGGTCAGCCGATAATTTACTACGATCCGCGCAGCAAGGGCGCCGAGGCCTACCGCGCGGTCACGCAGGAGATCGTGGAGCGCACGTAACGTTTCACGTGAAACATCAAGGAGCAGCCGAAATGATAAACAAACCGAGAAACACCGGCCTCGGAAGAGGACTTGACGCGATCTTCCTCGACAATTCGGTCGAATCGTCGGGCGTAACGATGCTCAGGACTTCGGATATAGAGCCGAACCCAGACCAGCCGAGAAAAAATTTTGACGAGACGGAGCTCGCCGCGCTCGCCGACTCGATAGCGGCGAACGGGCTCATCGAGCCGATCGTCGTAAGGAGCTCCCCGAGCGAGGGGATGTATCAGATAATAGCGGGAGAGCGGCGCTGGCGCGCCTCCATGCTCGCGGGACTGAGCGAAATACCCGTGCGCATCATGGAGCTCGACGACAAGAAGGCCGCGCAGATAGCGCTCATCGAAAACGTTCAGCGCGAGGACCTCAACGCGGTCGAGGAGGCGTCGGCGTACGAAGCCCTCGTAAAGCGCTTCGGGATGACCCACGATGAGATCGCCGCGCAGATTGGCAAGAGCCGCGCCGCCGTCACGAACGCGATCCGTCTGCTCGACCTGCCCTCCGGGGTGAGATCAATGATAACCGACGGCTCGATATCGGCGGGACACGGACGCGCACTGCTCGGGCTGGACGACAAGGACGCCGTTGCGGGGCTCGCCGAACGGATAAAAGCCGGGCGTCTCTCTGTCAGAGAGACCGAAAAAGCCGTCAGAAAGGCCAATTCCGACGGAAAAAGACGCCCGTCCGGGGGTACCTCCGTCTCCGACGGTTCGCCGGACTATACCTCGCTGCTCGCTGACAAAATGTCGGCCAGACTGGGCAAAAAAGTGATAATCCGGCGCAATCCGCACACCGGAGCCGGAAAAATGGAGATTAATTTCTCGGACGACGACGGGCTGGACGAGCTCGTTTCGTCGCTCTGCGGCAGCAATATTTTTGACGACTGACACCGAAAGGAACAACAGATCATGCTTGACATCAAATATATCAGAGAATGCACCGACGAGGTGATTGAAAGACTCGCTATCAAAGGCAGAGACGCCGCCGACGAGATACACCGTATGCTCGAGCTCGACGCCGCCCGCCGCGCCCTCATTGCCGAGAACGAAAAGCTCAAGGCGGAGCAGAACAGAGTAAACAAGCTCATCCCCCAATATAAGAAGGAAGGAAAAGACGTCGCCCCGATATTCGCGGAGATGAAGGAGCTCGGCGCAAAGACCAAGGAGAACGACGCAAAGGTCAGGGACACCGAGGCCGAGTTCAACTCTATAATGTACGCGCTGCCTAACCTCCCGGACCGCGACCTCAAACCGGGCGGCAAGGAGAACAACGAGCCGCTCAGATATTTCGGAGAGCCGCACAAGTTCGATTTCACGCCCAAAAACCACGTCGATCTCTGCACGTCGCTCGGTCTCATCGACTACGAGCGCGGCGTAAAGCTCGCCGGCAACGGCTTCTGGATCTACAAGGGAATGGGCGCGCGCCTCGAATGGGCGCTGCTGAATTATTTCATCGACTTCCATCTCGGGAACGGCTACGAGCTCATGCTCGTGCCGCACATGCTGGAGTACGAATGCGGATTTACCGCCGGACAGTTCCCGAAATTCGCAGATGAAGTGTACAAAATAGCAAATCCGACGGACGACCGGGTACATTACATGCTCCCGACGGCCGAGGCGGCGCTCGTTTCTCTCCACAGGAACGAGATCCTCACCGAGGCCGATCTGCCGAAAAAATACATAAGCTACACCCCCTGCTTCCGCCGCGAAGCCGGCTCGTACAGGTCTGACGAGCGCGGAATGGTCCGCGGACACCAGTTCAACAAGGTCGAGATGGTACAGTACACCCTCCCGGAGGGCTCCGACGAGGCCTTCGAGGAGCTCGTAGCGAACGCCGAGAACCTCGTGAAGGGGCTCGGATTCCATTTCCGCACCGTCAAGCTCGCCGCCGAGGACTGCTCGGCGTCAATGGCGAGGACCTATGACATCGAGATACAGATCCCGTCGATGAACGGATACAAGGAGGTCAGCTCGGTGTCGAACGCCAGGGACTATCAGGCGCGCCGCGGTCAGATGAGAGTCCGCCGCGCCGACGGGACCATCCAGTTCATGCACACGCTCAACGGCTCGGGGCTCGCGACGTCCCGCATACTGCCGGCGCTCGTCGAACAGAATCAGAACGCCGACGGCTCGGTGAACGTACCCGACGCGCTTAAAAAATATCTCGGCGGCATCGAGGTCATCCGCGTGCCGGGCTCGAAATGACGCTGACGGAGATAATCGAACAGACGCCGGCCTACGCCGTCGTCCTGCCTATCCTCGCGGGGATCATCCTCGCCTGGCTCATTTATCTTTTCAACAGCTTTGCCTACGGAAAGTTCGTCAGAAAACTCAAAAAGGGCGGCGCCGTCTCGGAGGAGACGGCAAAGACCTTTGACGATCTCGGTATTAAACCCAACGTTTTCCTGAAACTTTCGCTCAAAAAGCCGGATCGCGGCCTGCGGAGGTTCGTTTCGGTGAGCGAGGCGGGGGGATATTTCATCCCCGAGGAAAAACAGTCGAAGGCGTTTTACAGCGACAGGGACGCGCACTGGGTGCCCGTCCTCGTCGAGGGGATACTGATAGCCCTGCTCGTCTTTTTAACTCTCAAGCTCGTGCCGCTCATCTTCAACGGGTGACATGAAAGAAAGGGACGGCCATAAATGACTGAAAATGTCAAAAATAAGAAAAAACCGGTCGCAAAACGCTTCCGTTCGCCGCTTTTCCTGACCGTTTCGACGCTCGCCGCGGCGATAATCCTCGTGGCGGCGACGTTCGTCGTGCTTTACGCGCTCGGTTTCAGATACCTGCGCAAGGACTTCAGCGACAAGAGCTACATCAAGTTCGTCGGCAGGACCTCTGACGGGGTTACGCCCGTCTCCGGCAAACTGTGGTACAGCGACGGCAGGACGGCGACGGTCGACGGAAAGACCGGCGTGCTGACCTACAGCGACAAATCTACCTACGAGGGTGGCCTTTCCGAGCTTCAGTGCAGCGGAAAGGGCAAAAAGACCTTCGCAAACGGCGACGTCTATACGGGCGATTTCCGCGACGACATGCCGAACGGCACGGGCAAATACGTCTTCGCGAGCGGAGACGTCTACGAGGGCTCCTTCGTCGACGGCAAAAAGGACGGCTTCGGCAAATACGTGCTCGCCGACGGCGAGAGCTACGAGGGGAACTTTACTGCCGATATGAAAAACGGCACGGGGACCTACGCCTGGACCGACGGATCGTATTACACCGGCCAGTACGTTAACGACGTCAAGCAGGGCCGCGGGACCTACGTTTTCGCAAACGGCGACGTTTACGAGGGAGATTTCAAGGACGACACACGTACGGGCACGGGCACCTACCGCTTCGCGAACGGCGACTCGTACACCGGGGCGTTCGAGAACAACTATATAAACGGCTGGGGCACCTATACGTGGAGCACCGGAAGAATGTACGAGGGGCTTTTTGAATACGGCCAGATAGTCCGCACGGTGGACGAGCCCGAGACCCCGGAGGAATAATATCATGAAATCATCGGAATTAAGAAACAAATTAGAAAAAACGGGCGAGCTTGACGGCCTTCTCGCCGGTCTTTACGGCGCGGAAGCCGTCGAAACTCAGAAAAAACGCTACGCCGAGGCGGCCGGGGAGTTCATCAAGCTGTTCGGCGACTCCGAGGTATCGGTGTTCTCCGTGCCCGGAAGATCCGAGATCCTCGGCAACCACACCGACCATCAGCGCGGCCGCGTCATCGCCGCCGCCGTCAACCTCGACATCATAGCGATCGCCGCGAAGACGGATTCCGACACCGTGACGGTCGTGAGCCGGGGATTTGAGCCCGACGTCGTCCCCGCCGTGCCGGACAAGCCCGACCCGAAGAACTTTTACCGCTCGTCGGCCCTCATTTCGGGCATGGCCGACGGATTCCGCAGAAGGGGATACAAGACCTCGGCCTTCAACGCCTATACGACGTCCGACGTGTTCAAGGGGAGCGGGCTTTCTTCGTCCGCCGCCTTTGAGGTCATGATCGGAACGATACAGAACCATTTCGCGAACAACGGGGAGATCCCCGCGCCGGTCATCGCCGAGATATCCAAATACTCCGAGAACGTATGGTTCAACAAGCCCTCGGGGCTTATGGATCAGACCGCCTGCTCGGTCGGCGAGTTCTGCTTCATAGATTTCGCCGATCCCTCGGCCGCTAAGATCAAAAAGCTCGGATTTTCCCTCTCCGACGCGGGATACCGCCTCTGCATAACCAACACGGGCGGCAACCACGCCGACCTCAACGACGACTATTCCTCGGTCCCCGGGGAGATGAGAAAGGTCGCGGCGCTCTTCGGCGCCGAGATACTGCGCGGGCTGACCGTCGGAGATCTCATCGGCAGGGCGGCCGAGATACGCGAAAAGTGCGGCGACCGCGCCTTCCTGCGCGCCTTCCACTTCGTCAACGAGAACGAAAGGGTCGGGCTCGCGGCGGATTGCCTCGGGTCGGGCGACCTCTGCGGCTTCCTCGAGTGCATAAAAAGCTCGGGAAACAGCTCTTTCAGATGGCTGCAGAACGTATATACGCCGAAAAACGTCAGCGAACAGGGGCTTTCCCTCGCGCTCGCCGTCTCGGAATACGTTCTGAAGGACTCGCCGCGCCCGACGGCGTGCAGAGTCCACGGAGGCGGATTTGCCGGCACAACACAGGCGTTCGTTCCCGACGAATACGTCGGAAAATACAAAGAAACCCTCGAGTCCGTCTTCGGAAAGGACTCGGTCTACGTGCTCAACGTAAGAAAAGACGGGGCCGTAAAGCTCATATAAGATAACGGGAGACAAAAATGGCAAAGGATAAGAAATCTCAGCAGTCCGTTTCACAGCAGGCGGGCGATATGCGCGCGGCGGCGCTCGAAAAGGCGATCGAAGAGATCGAAAAGAAGAACGGCAAGGGCTCCATCATGCGCATGGGCGACACCCCGAAGTTCAAGGTGGACGTGATCCCGACGGGATCGCTCAATCTCGACCTCGCGCTCGGCGTGGGGGGGATCCCGCGCGGCAGGATAATCGAGATATACGGGCCCGAGGCCTCGGGCAAGACCACCCTCGCGCTCCACTGCGTCGCCGAGGCGCAGAAGGCCGGCGGCATCGCCGCGTACATAGACGCGGAGCACGCCCTCGACCCGACCTACGCCCACAATCTCGGCGTTGATATCGAAAATCTGCTCATTTCCCAGCCCGATTCGGGCGAACAGGCCCTCTCGATAGCCGACGCGCTCGTGCGCTCCGGCGCTATCGACATACTCATAATCGACTCGGTGGCGGCGCTCACGCCCCGCAGCGAGATCGACGGCGAGATCGGCGACGCCTCGATGGGCCGCCAGGCGCGTCTCATGTCCTCGGCTCTGCGCGTCCTCTCGGCGAACATCAGCAAGACCAACACGGCGGTGGTTTTCATCAACCAGCTCCGCGACATGATAAACACCGGATACGGCGCCGGCCCGACCGAGACGACCTCGGGCGGCCGCGCTCTGAAATACTACGCCTCCGTGCGCATAGACATCCGCCGCATAGGGAGCATCAAGCTCGGCGACAACATAATCGGCTCGCACACCAAGTGCAGAGTAGTCAAAAACAAAGTCGCGCCGCCCTTCGGGACCGCGAATTTCGACATTTACTTCGGAAAAGGCATATCCAAGCAGGGCGAGGTGCTCGACGTGGCGCTCACGATGGGAGTCATCGAAAAGAGCGGATCGTGGTTCTCCTTCGCCGGCGAGAGGATCTGCCAGGGCAAGGAGCACGTCAGGGAAATGATGGAGTCCGATCCCGAATTCGCCGAGCGCGTCGAGGCGGCCGTCCGCTCGAGGTTCTCCGACGGCGCGGTGACGCCCGTCGACGAGCTTCCGGAAGCCGATTCCGAGGATTTCGACGCCTTCATCCTCAGCTGACGGGACAGAAAATGCCGCTGACCGACGAAAACGGCTTTCTCGTTTTTGACCCCGGAGATCCCGGCGACGGCGCCTCCGAGGGCGAAAAACGCGCCTACCGCTCGGGGCGCGGCTCTCTCTCGTGGTCCGACTGCACCGAGCGCACGCTCAGGCGGAAACTACGTCAGAAGGGCTTTTCGGAGAGCGAAACGGAGTACGCCGTTGCGCGTCTCAAAGATGAGCGCCTGCTCGACGACCGGGCGTTTGCGGAAAGACGCTTTTCATACCTCGCGTACGAGAAGAAATACGGCGCGCGCAGGATAAAAAGCGAGCTTTACGAAAGCGGCGTTGGCGCCGACGTGATATCGTCTCTGCCGTTTGACGGCGTGGATTTCACCGAAAACTGCCGCCATCACCTGTCTCTGCTCGGCGAAATGACGCCGAAAACAAAAAACCGTCTTTTAAGACTCGGATTTTCATACAGTGAAATAAAAGAAGCGGAGGAAGAATCAAATGAAAAAGATTCATAACGTTCTTGTTGCCGCGGCGCTGACGGCGGTGATCCTTATGACGTCCTGCCAGCCGGCGAGACAGCCCGCGGCCGTTCCGTCGGAAACCGCCGAAAATCATACGGAATCCGCGGAAACGTCCGCATACGGCAATACGACGTGCGTTCCCGATTCAAGTCTCATTGCTGACACACAGGACGTCAGTCAATCTGCAACGGAAACTGAAACCGAACCGGCAGCCGTGACCGAAACGGAAACCGACGAAGAAACGACAGAAACAGACCTTGTTTCTCAGAAAAATATCGAACCGGACAGCACCGATCCTATAAATACCGCCCCTCCCGACACGGAGCCGAAGGTAACGGAAAGCGAAGAAACGCAAACGCCTCCCGCGGATTCCGGCTCCTCAGCTGTGGACCATGTGCATTTCTGGTCACCTGATCCGAACAAGGAGGATTATACCGATGAGTACCACTGGCTTGTCTGTGAATTCTGCAACGAAAGAAAGACCGCACCGCACGCTTATGATCAAGAAATCGTAGTAACGGCAGAAACCGGCGACGTCAGGACTCGCCGATGCCCGGAATGCGAGTACATAGAAACAAAGGTATTTGAGAGAGACCTGTCGAACTCGGTATCGCCCGGACTCGTCTTCAGCCGTTGGGCATCTCCACGTACGGGATTTGCGGAATCATATTATACGGTATGGGGCGATCCGTCGTCTGTATGCGGAGAAATAACCATACCCGCGGAATACAGGGGAATACCCGTCAAAACAATTAAAGATCACGGTTTCATGAACTGCGAACTGCTTGAAAAAGTGATCATTTCCGACGGAGTCGATGTACAGATCGGGGCATTTTCAGGATGTACCGGCTTAAAAGAGGTCACTGTCCCCGACAACTGGACCGAGTTTCCTATTTATGTTTTCGATGGCTGCTATTCGCTCAGTAAAATTAACGTCCGACCCGGGCAAATAAAAAAACTGGGTAACCGCGCGCTTTCCTGCACTGCCATAACGGATATTTCCGATTTTTATTCGGCTGTCATAAAAGAGGGGAACAAGGTATTCGACCATTGTTCCGGTTTGACCGAAATCACTGTCCAGGGGAACTGGGAGAAAGATTCGACTATGCTTTTTTCGTGTTGCAACAATCTCAGATCGATAACGTTCGCTGACGACTGCAAAGCACTCGGCTGGGGATGGTTTGAAGGATGTGAAGGGCTGACCGAAATCGTTCTTCCGGAAACGATAGAAATAATCTGGGACTTCTGCTTTTCAGACTGCACCAATCTGAAAACAGTTACGATCAAAAACAAGAATCTTTCTATTAAATCCAGAGACACGTTCGGAAACGATCCTATTGACACCATAAACTACGCCGGGACGGTCGCGGAGTGGAATGAAAGAAATCTGAGTAGTTATTTTGATTCCGAACACTACACGGTTCACTGCACGGACGGGGACATAGTAAAATAATCAGGACCGGCGCAGGGCGAAAGCTCCGCGCCGTTTCCCTCGCCGGGGCGGCGGGGGTTGATTTTTTTTGCGGAATATGTTACAATACGAGGTAATTCACAAAGAAGAAGGTCATGACATGGCTTCGAGAAGAAAAAAAATAAAGAAGATAGGCGTCCTCACGTCGGGAGGCGATTCTCAGGGAATGAACGCGGCGGTGAGAGCCGTCGTGCGCTACGGCCTTTCAAAGGGCCTTGAGGTCTACGGCATATACGGCGGATACGAGGGACTTATGAAGGGCGGCGACGGGATAAGGAAATTCGGCCCGCTCGACGTCTCCAACATAGTCGGAAGGGGCGGCACCGTGCTCCTTTCCGCCCGCTGTCCCGAGTTCAAGGAAGAGGAATCCATGCAGGCGGGCATCGCCAACTGCAAAAAGCTCGGCATCGGCGGCCTCATAACGATAGGCGGCGACGGGACGTTCCGCGGCGCCTCCGATCTCTGCGAGAGAGGTCTCCCCTGTATCGGCGTCCCCGGCACCATAGACAACGACATAACCTGTACCGACCGCACGATCGGCTTTGACACCGCGGCAAATTTCACGATGCAGTGCATCGACAATCTCCGCGAGACCGACGAGTCTCACGCCCGCTGCAACGTTATCGAGGTCATGGGGCGCAATTCCGGCTTCATCGCGGCGTACGCCGGCATGGCCTGCGGCGCCGTCGGCACCGTCGTCCTCGAGGATCACGGATATTCGGAGGAAAAACTGCTCGAAAAGGTGCTCCTCTGCCGCGCTCACGGCAAGCGGAACATCATGATCGTCGTCTCCGAGGGCGTCGCCGGATATTCCGAAAAGATCTACGAGAAGATCAAGGGCCTCGGGATTGACACGAAGTTTGCCCGCCTCGCCCACATCGTGCGCGGCGGCTCGCCGACGCTCGCCGACCGCGTCCTCGCGACGAGGATGGGCACCGCCGCCGTCGACTTCCTGCTCGAGGGCCGCGAAAACATTTTCGTTTGTGAAAGAAACGGAAAAATGGTCGGAACGGACATAAAGTACGCGATTGTCAACGACAAGATGTATAAATCCACCTTTATCCCCGGGGTAAAGGCGCCGACGGAGGAGGAGCTCAGCCGCTTCTCGGCCCGTCAGATTAAGGACATGAAGGAGCTCTGCGATCAGCGCGCCGCCGAGATAAGCGGCATGATAGCGGCGGCCGATTCCGTCTCCACATTCTGAGAAATGAACGACTACGACCCTATAAGAATATACAAGAAAAAGCATAAGCCCGGAGAGCACGAAAACCTCTGGATCCTTCTGCTTATCCTGATAGTCCTCATCGGCGGGACGCTTTTCGTGATGTCCCTCGCCGGGCTCGGGCTTTTCAGGGGGAGAACGGAGGTCACCGACACGGCCACCGCGCCGGTGACGGGCGACGTATCGGGGATCGACGAAACGACCGAGCCCCCGGCCACAGAGACCGAGCTCGGGATGCCGACGAATATAGAGTACACACGGATAACCGTCCCGTACTCCGACGTCGCGAAGGGCGACCTCGTGCTGCTCAACGCTGATCACGAATACGTTTTCCCCAAGATCAAGACGATCAGGAGCGTCGCCGATTTCGAGACAATAACGCCGGACGGCGGGGTGATCGGTCTTCTCGAGTCCGACACTATGTCAAAGGAGCTCATCTCCGTCCTCGTTTACGACGATATCGTCAACAAAGAGGACTTCTTCGTCACCGTCATAAACAGCAAGTATCTCTACGGCGGAGAAGACGCGAACGGCAATTTCGGCCGCTATTACGTCCTGAGAAACAAATACCGCACGCTCCGTCTCGACGTGGTTTATCATCTGCGCGACATGATGGGCGATTTCTCGGCCAAGACCAAGATCACCTCTGCGATGCTTTACAGTACGTACCGCTCCTACGACGATCAGAAGAGTCTTTACGACTCAAACCCCGACAACGCGGCGAAGCCGGGCTGCTCCGACTATCATCTCGGGACGACCTTCTCGTTCGGTCAGATGAACGCCGACGGGACGATGGAGGATTCCTTTATTTCGAGAAACTCTGTGGCCGGCCTGTGGCTGAAAAACAATATGGCGAACTACGGGTTCATAATGAGATACCCGTCGTATTCGCATGAAATAACGGGATATTCCATCCCCGATCAGCTCCGCTACGTCGGCATCCCCCACGCTACGTATATCATGAGAAACGGTCTGTGCCTCGAGGAATATCTCGAAGAGATGCGTTCCGAGTATATCTTTGAGTCGCCGATGCTCATCGACTGCGCCGACGGGTGGGACTATCTCTGCTATTTCGTCCCGGCGGTTGACAACGGAGACACGTCCGTGCCCGTGCCGACGAACTGCGAGTATACTCTGAGCGGGAACAACGTCGACGGTTTCATCGTCGCGATACGCGCCCGAGAAACCGAAAAGAAGGAATAACGAACCCGACATACCGGAGGCAGACGCCTCCGGTTTTTGATTTAAAAAAGCAGGGACGGCGGGGACGGACGCCGACTCCGGTTCAAACGCGCGGAAATTGTCATATTTTTTCCGGGGAGGGCGGTTTTTTCGTTTTCCGGCGCGGTCAATGTTGACTTTCTTATATTGATATGATATAATATATATATTAAATAATCGGAGCGGTCTGATGTCAAACGAAAACGACACGTCACTTGCGGCCTTCTGGAATGAATTCCGGTCCGCGATAAAAAACAAATACTCGCTCATCGACGAGCAAATGCGTCTGTGGTTCGACTGCTCGTCGCTCTCGGTGCTGACAATCGACAGGGCGGTCATAGTCACCGCCTCGGACTTCAAAAAAACCGTGCTCAAATCGAGATATCTCGAGATGATAGAGTCCACCTTCGCAGATCTTCTCGGCCAGCCGCTCAAAAGCGTCGAGATACGCTCGCGCGATGAGGAAAAAAAGCGCGCCGAGAACGAGATCAACTCCCGTCCGGGGTTCGTGAAGGTCGACATAACGGGAGACGACAAGCCGGATATATACGTCACCCCGGGCTGGCGCTCGTCCGTGCCGAACGTCTTTGAGTACACCTTCGAGAACTTCGTAATCGGAAAATCGAACGAGCTCGCCGCGGCGGCCGCCAACGCCGTTTCGGACAACCCGGCGACGGTTTACAACCCGCTTTTCATATACGGTCCCTCGGGCCTCGGCAAGACGCATCTGCTCTACGCGATAGCCGGAAAGATGTCGGGAAAGTTCCCCGAGGCGAGGATCATTTACGTAAAAGGCGACGACTTCACGAACCAGCTCATCCAGGCGCTCGCAGACAAGAAAACAAACGAATTTCACGAGAAATACCGCACCTGTGACGTTCTTCTCATCGACGACATACAGTTCATAGCGGGCAAAAAAGCGACGCAGGAAGAGTTCTTTCACACATTCAACGATCTGTATCAGAACAAGAAGCAGATCATCTTGGCGTCCGACAGGCCTCCGAAGGACATCGAGCTCCTCGAGGAGCGGCTGACGACGAGATTCGAATCCGGCCTTATGGTCGATATAAACCCGCCGGAATACGAGCTCCGCTGCGCGATAGTCAAGAAAAAGGCGCAGAGCATAAATCTCGAGCTCCCCGACGACGTGACTGCGTACATAGCCGAGAACCTCAAATCGAACGTCAGACAGCTCGAGGGCGCCGTCAAGCGCATATCGGCAAAGCACCTCCTGACCGGAAGCGAGATAAACCTCGACATGGCGATAGAGTGCATATCCGACAAGATAACCGCCGCCGTGCCGGTAAAGGTCACCTCAAAAAGAATAATGAGCACCGTCGCAAAAAGATACGGCGTCACTCAGGACGAGATAAAGGGCAAGGCCCGTAAGCAGAACATCGCCACGGCCCGGCACGTATGCTGTTATCTTTTGAGAAACTATACGAACATGTCCCTGCCGGCGATCGGAAGCCTCGTAGGGCGCGACCACTCGACCGTTATCAGTTCGATCGACACGGTCGAAAAGAGGATGGAGAACGACAAAATTTTCTCGGATGAGATTATCGCTCTCTCAAAGGAAATCACGAGGAGCTGAGTTATCAACACGGTCTTGAAAACATAACGCGGGGTTGTCAACAATCCTGTTGAAAAATAATTTTGCGTTTTCGCCGTTATTCGCGTGATTTCAAGGTATTTTGCGGCTGAGCCGGCCGCTTTCCACAGTTTCAACATCACTAATGATTATGAAACTGATAATATATATTCAATTCACCGTGCGGGGCGGAGCCCCGAAACCGAAAGACCGAAAAGATCAAAAGGATCGAAAGGAAAAAGACAATGAAAATTTCAGCCGATAAACAAACGCTGCTCGGGGCGATAGTTCCCGCCTCGGGCTTTGCTTCGAGAAAGGGCACGATCGACGTCGTCGAGGGCATACTCTTCAATACCGTAGGGACCGACAAGTGCGAGGTCAAGGCGTACGATCTTGAAAAGGGATTCGTAAAGGAGATGGGCTGCAGGGTCGACGAGCCGGGCTGCTACTCTATAAACGCCCCGCGTCTCGTGCAGGTAATAAAGACCATGCCCGAGGGGACGATATCCATAGCCGTCAACGAGAAGAATCTCAGAGTCATAATCTCGGGCGGGCGCTCGGTGATGGAGCTCTCTGCGCTCCCGGGCGACAAGTTCCCGCTGTTCCCCGATTTCGTCGGCGACAGGGCGTTCAGGATCAGCCAGAAATCGCTCAAGAACATGTTCTCGAAGACACAGTTCGCGATAGCCGAAAACAGCGAAAAGCCGGAGCTCAACGGTCTTTTCTTCAAGGTAAATAAAGAAGAGATCGCCGCCGTCTCGTGCGACAGGAACAGAATCGCGATATACTCCGAGAAAAACAATCTCACGAGCACGGGCGAGAAAGAGCTGAATTTCAGCGTCATAATCCCCGGAAAGTCCGTCGCCGAGGTCATCAGATTCCTCAACGACACGGATAAGGAGATAAAGGTCATCATCGGGATAAAGCACGTTATCTTTATGTTTGATAACTTCACCGTGTTTACGAGGGTCATCGACGCGAATTATCTCGATTACGAGAGATTTCTGCCGAAAGCGCCCAAGACCTTCGTCACCCTCAACTCGAACGAGATAATCTCGTCGCTCGAAAGGGCCATGTTCATAACCGAGGAGAAGATCCAGGGGCAGATAAAGCCGGCCGTGATATGCGATTTCAAGCAGGATATACTAACTCTGTTCTCCCAGTCTACCGTCGGACGTATAAACGACGAGATCCCGACGGAACACGACGGCGACGAGATAGAGATAGGTTTCAACTGCCGTCTTCTTTACGACGCCATCAAAAACACCGACACAGAGAACGTCAAGCTCTCGCTCACGAGCCCCCTCATGGGTATGCTCATAGAGCCGCTTTACGAAACTCAGAACAGGCATTTCACGATGCTCGTGCTGCCGGTGAGACTCCCCTGAGCCCGAGGGATGATAATAAAAAAAATATCGGTCAGAAATTTCAGAAACATAGACCGCGCGGAGCTGAGCTTCGGCACGGGTACGACGGTCTTTCACGGTAAAAACGCCGAGGGCAAGACAAATCTGCTCGAGGCGATGTACCTACCCGTCACGGGAAGGGCTTTCAGGACGAAACACGACGCGAGTCTCATAAAATACGGCGAGGATTTCTGTGACGTGACCTCCGAATGGGAGATATCCGGCAGAAAAAACACCGTCTCGGTGAGATATCTCAAAGAAAACGGCGCCGTTCAGAGAGCGGTCGCCGTAAACGGGGTCAGGATAACGAAACTTTCGGAGCTTTTCGGAAGATTCAGGGCCGTCCTGTTTTCGCCGGGAGACCTCTCGCTCGTGACGGGCGGGCCCGGCGAACGGAGAAGATTCCTCGACATGGCGATATCGTCTGTCGACGGGGCGTATCTCAGAAAGCTTCAGCATTACGGCAAGGTCCTCGACCAGAGAAACGCGATGCTGAGGGAAGCCCAGAAAAAGCTGAGGGAGAGCCGCAGGGCGCCGGACGCCTCTGTCCTCGCTCCGTGGAACGAGCTGCTCGCGGAGGACGCCGCCTTCATCTCGAAAAAGAGAGCCGAATACTGCGTTCACCTCTCCGAAACCGTGGACAAAACGGTCTCCGACATGACCCACGGAAAGGAGGGCGCCGGGGTGAGATGCCGGGCGGGGCGCGAAAAGGACGAGTTTCTGAAACAGCTCGGCGAAAACCCCGAGGCCGAGGTCAGGGCCGGAATGACGCTCTACGGCGTGCACCGCGACGACCTCACGCTCGAGCTCAACGGCCGCGACGGCAGGGAGTTCGGTTCACAGGGTCAGCAGAGGACGCTCGCGCTCGCGATGAGGATATCCGAGGGCGAGATAATATACGAAAAAACGGGCGACCGCCCGGTGTTTCTGCTGGACGACCTTCTTATCGCGCTCGACGACGACCGCAGGAGATTCCTGCTCGACTCTTTTGACGGCAAGCAGGTATTCGTGACGTCGTGTGAAAACGTCGGCGTCGGCAAAAACGAGGCGCTCGGAGAGCTTATACGCCGGGGCGCCGAGATAATACGCGTGTCCGGCGGCGCGTTTGAAAAAACAGATACAGACATCTGAGAATGAAAACAAGGATCATAAACTGAAATGGCAAGAAAAGACGAGATAATCGATTACGAGTTTCCGGAACAGAAGATCGTCGATATCGGGATGGAAAAGGAGGTTTCTAATTCCTTTATCCAGTACGCGATGAGCGTCATAGTATCGAGAGCTTTGCCCGACGTGCGCGACGGTATGAAGCCGGGGCAAAGACGTATCCTCTACTCTATGTACGAGGATCATCTTACCCACGACAACCCGTTCAGAAAAGCGGCGACGACCGTCGGCAACGTCCTCGGACGCTATCATCCTCACGGCGACGCGGCCGTTTACGGTTCGCTCGTCAGGATGGCGCAGAGCTTTTCGTACAGATACCCGCTTATCGAGGGGCATGGCAACTTCGGTACCGTCGACGGGGACCCGCCCGCCGCATACCGTTATACCGAGGCGCGCCTCGCGACGATCGCCGAGGAGATGATGGCCGACCTCGACAAAGAGGTCGTCCGCATGGACAAGAACTTCGACAACACCCGCGACGAGCCCTCCGTTCTGCCGTCGAGATTCCCGAATCTCCTCGTGAACGGCGCGGTCGGCATCGCCGTCGGCATGGCGACGAACATCCCCCCGCACAATCTCGGCGAGGTCATCGACGGGACGATTTTCCGCATGGAGAATCCCGACTGCACCGTCGCGCAGCTGATGGAATACATCAAGGGCCCGGACTTCCCGACCAAGGGGACGATATACGGCATAAACGGCATAGCCGAGGCCTATACGACGGGCCGCGGCCGCATAATGGTCAGGGCGACGGCCGCCATCGACGAGGAAAAGCGCACGATAACCGTGACCGACGTGCCGTACATGCTCGCAAAGTCGGCGCTCATCGAAAACATAGCCGACCTCGTCAAGAACCGCAGGATTGAGGGAATAACCGACATCCGCGACCTCTCCAACAAAGAGGGCGGTATCAGGATAGTAATAGACTACCGCCGCGACGCGAACGGCGAGGTCATACTGAACCAGCTTTACAGGATGTCCCGTCTTCAGGACACCTGTTCCGTCAACATGCTCGCCATAGTCAACGGCGAGCCGAAGATCCTCAACCTCCCGCAGGTGCTCGACAGGTATATAGAGCATCAGGAGCAGGTCGTCACGGCGCGCACGGAGTACAATCTCAAAAAGGCGCGCGCCCGCGCGCACATCCTCGAGGGCTACATCGTCGCGATGGAGCACATCGACGAGATCGTCGAGATAATGAAGACCTCGGATTCGATAGTCACGGCGAAGGCGACGCTCTGCGAGAGATACTCGCTCAGCGAGATTCAGGCCCAGTCGATCGTCGAGATGACCCTCGGCAAGCTCACGGGGCTTGAAAGACAAAAAACCGAGAACGAGCTTGAAAAGGTCAAGGAACAGATAGAGGAATACGTCGAGATCCTCGGCGACCCCGGCCGCGTCAGGCAGATAATAAAGGACGAGATGCTCGAGATAAAGCGCAAATACGCCGATCAGCGTCTCACAGACATCGTGGCCGCCGAAAAGGAGATACTGTACGAGGACCTCATAGAGCGCCACACGGCGGTCGTCACCCTCACGAAGGACGGATATATCAAGAGAATTCCGGCCGACGTTTACCGCGCCCAGAGAAGGGGCGGCAAGGGCATAATCGGCATGCACACAAAGGAGGACGACGTCGTCGACAAGGTCGCGGCGGTGGACTCGCACTCCGTGCTTATGCTGTTCACAAACCTCGGCAAGGTGTTCTCCTGCAAGGCGTACGTCATACCCGAGGCGACGAGAACGTCGAAGGGCAGCTACGCGGCGAACGTCGTGGGGCTCACCGACGGGGAAAAGATTACGTCGATGATATCCGTTCCCGGCTTTGACGAGACGCTCAGTCTCACCATGGTGACGAAGAACGGCACGATAAAGAGATGCTCGCTCTCGGATTTCGAGCGCAACAACAAGTCGGGCAAGCGCGCAGTCAGTCTGAGAGAAGGCGACGAACTCGTGTTCGTCGGCCTGACGGAAGACGACGACGAGCTCGTCATGGCGACGAGCGACGGCTACGCCCTCCGCTTCAGGGCCGGTTCCATCCGCGTGATGGGACGCACGGCGACCGGCGTCCGCGGTATGCGTCTGCGCGAAAACGAGGCCGAGATCGTCGGCGTTGCCGTCGTGAGGGAGGGCAAGGCGCTCCTCACCGTCACCGAAAACGGCTACGGCAAGCGCACGGACTTTGAAGAATTCGCGGCTCACGCGCGCGGCGGCAAGGGCATGAGATGCCACAGGATAGGCGAAAAGACCGGCAGGGTCGTCGCCATCGCCGAGGTCGCCGACACGGACGAGATCCTCGTGATAACCGACATGGGCGTGATGATACGCACACCCGTCAGCGGCATATCGAACATAGGGCGGAGCGCGTCGGGCGTCAGGGTCATGAAGACCGGCGACGGCCGCGTCAGCTCCCTCGCCGTGCTCGAGGCGTCGGACGAGCCGGAGGACGAACTGCCCGATACCGGCGAAACGGAATCCGGCGGTGCGGATTCTCCGGCGCAGGATGACGGGCTCGTCGGAATAACCGACGAAGAGCCGTAAAAACCCGAAATGCTTAAAACGGTTTATTCCGCGGGGCTGAACGGGGTCGAGGGATTTCCCGTAACGGTCGAATGCAACTGCACCGGGCGGATGGCGCGTTTCGAGGTGGTCGGCCTCCCCGACCTCGCCGTCAAAGAGGCGAAGGAGAGGATAAGAGCCGTCACCGAGAACTGCGGATT
>JAFZCF010000125.1 GCA_017552165.1 Clostridia bacterium | reverse complement strand
TTGCTGTTAACGTTCCTGTTTTCAAATGTATTCCATGTAGATCCGTCAAATTCAATATCTCTTGCGACAACCAGCGGATCTGCCGTGACAGTTGTTGCGTAATCTGTGTTCCAGGCATAAACGAAGCAGTCGAACTCTCCGGCGGTTCCGGCCATAAAAGGAATGATCGCAACGAGCTTCCCGTTCGAACCGGTAGTCACAAAGCGATATCCGACCTCGGCCGTTCCGACTCCGTCAAAACGGTCGTTGCCCATACCGATTCCTTCGCCCCAGGTGTTTCTGATCGCTGTAGGTTCAACCGGATCGAGCGACGGTGTGGGCTCTGTGTCTTCGGAAAGGGATGATTTGAACCACGTGTCCGCTTCAAAATCAAACTGCCACTTTATAGTTGTAGACGCGTCGTCATACTTGTATTCGACGCCGCTCGAATAAACCTTGAACCCGTCCTTCGGACCAAAGACGTAGTTTCTTATGGACCATCCGACATTCTGATAATTGTCCATAACGGCAAGCCATTCGCCGGCCGTAACCGTCCCGGACGGAATAGCGAAACCATCGGTATAGGACGTCCAGCCGCCGTTAAACGCTACCTCGAGTGAGGAATAAACCGGTGTCGTGCTTACCGTGTCCGAATAGTTGCCTGCCCACTCATAAATTTTAAAATCAAACTTTGAGTCGGCCGATCCGGCGATATAAGGGTATATGGCGATAAGGCTTCCAGACCCCTGAACGGCAAAGCGATATCCGACCTCCTGATTCGCTCCATCGAGGAAAACGTCTCCAATCGAACTACCCCATGTGTTTGCTTGACCCGCAAATGACACAATCGTCAGCATGGACATGAGCATCGCCGCGGCGATGACCGTCGCAATTAGTTTTTTCATCTTTTACCTCTTTTCCCGGATTATCCGGTTTTTTTATTTTTTCCCCGTCGCTCCGTACCATACGATCTCACCGAGATCGGTGAGACCGAACAGTTTGTCCGACGGAGTATATTCTTCGTTGTCCCACGTACCGTGGCCGAACACGTAATTGTATCCGATCTCCGCGCCTTCGGGCTCGGAAATCTTCAGTCTCGTGACGGAACAGTCGTAGAACGCGTTCTGTTTCGGATATCCGTCGTTCCCTTCCGGGTCGAGCAGGAGTCCGATACTCGTTTCAAACTGATATACGTTGAAATGACAGCGGCGGAAGGTGTTGCCCTCGGCGAGCTTCATGTGCACGGCGACGCTGTCCGAGCTCTGCGCGGTGTCGAAGCGGCACGCCTCGAAGATGCAGTTGCGCACCGGATTTCCGGATTCGCCGCCGTCGATGATCATGACCGTCGAGCCGGCTTTGAGCGGGTGGCCGCCGGCCTGCCTGAACAAGCAGTCGTGGGTAGCTCCGTCCTCGCCGGGCGCCGATTCGATCAGCCACGTCGCGATCTTGCCGCCCGACGCGCCGACCTGCTCAACGCGGGAATATCCCATCCCGGTTATCCTGAGCGCGTAGTTTGCGTCATGCTCGGCGTTTACCCTGATACCCGATATCTTGCAGTCGGAGATCGGGCCTTTGACGGTTATGACCGCGTCCATTTCTTTTGAGCAGCGCAGGGTCGTCATACCGAGGGTCATGTGACCGAAGCTGGCGCCTTCGCCGATAAGCTTTACGGCCGTCCTGTTCCCCGTCCCGTCGCCTATCACGATCGGGGTCTCGATCCTGTACGATCCGCCGGGAAGCTTTACGGTGCCGCCGCTCGCCGGCAGAGCGTCGATCGCCGCCTGGATGGCCGCCCCGTCTTCGACGTCGCCGCTCAGCGCCCCGAACCAAAGCGCGTTCAGTTCCCCGGGGTCGCAGACACGTATGAATCTCCCGTCGCCGCTTGAAGGGGCGACGACCGTCCCTCCGTTCGCCTGCTCCGTCGACGAGGCGTCCCATACAAAGGTCCCGCCTCCGCCGTCGTTCGGGCTTTTATATCCCTCGAGGAGCACTATCGCGGAGTCCGTTTCCGGCCGTTCGGCAGTCATCGAATTCATCGTGCCGAACACCAGCGAAACGGCTTTGCCGTCCGCGCCCGCCGCCTGATCGGCGCCGGGTGATATAACAAGCGCCGAAACGCACAGGGCGGCCGCGAGCAGTAATGGCAAAAATCTTTTTTTCATGTCAGAAATGCTTTAGTCTCCGATGTAGAACTGACCCCATACGCCGGTGTCGACCTCTTCGCCGTCCTTGAAGGTGCGGATGAAGGGGCTGGACTCAAGATCCCATATCGCAACGCCGTAGTCTTCCGCGGCAGAATGTTCACCGTGGCTTCCCGAGATCAGTACGAGATATTCGCCTGCCGGAAGCGGGGTTTCCCATTCAAACAAATGCCACATGTTTTCCTGGAAATCGACAAGATCTTTCGACGCGAGGGGCTCCCCGGCGACTGTCGTATCGTAGTCCTTATCGAATCCGTACACCTTGACGGTGATCGTCCCGAGACTGTCGTCATAGCTCGAGCAGTAAAGGTTGAAAGCAACGAAGGTCCCCGAAAGATTTCCGAGAACGCCCCAGACCTCACCGGTCACGGCGAGATTGTGATGCTGCTGATTCGTTCCCGACGTATAGGTGTCAACGTGCTGGTTTTTCGGAAGCGGACGGAGTCCCGACTGTCCGTAGTCGACCTTCGGGGCCGTCGTGACCTCTTCCTTCGTTTCGGTCACTTCGTCAGTCTCAATCTCGGCTGTGGTCGACGCGGGCTGCTTGTCGGTCACAGACGCCTCCGGCTTTTTCGCCGTGGTGTCAGCGGGACTGCCTCCGTTCTGGCACGACGCCAGGGCTGCTACAGCCATGACGAGCGCGAGAACAACCGCAAGTGCTTTTCTGATTTTTTTCATTTTATTTTCCTCCCGTATCTTACGGTATAGTTTTTTATCCGCTGATTATCTCGGCCCAGAGACCGCCGTCGACCGCGACCCCGTCGACAAACGTTATCGCGTAATCGCAGGCGTTTTTGGTCCAGACCGCGACGCCGTAGTCGTCATCGGGACCGGTCCCGGTCAGGACGATGAGATAATATCCCGATCCGAGCCCTTCAAAATCGAACTGCTGGTTTGCGTTATCCGGGAAATCGGTTATCGTCGCGGTGGCGAGCACCTTGCCCTTGAGAGTTTTTTCGTAGTTTTCGTCCCATCTGTAAACGCTCGCGGTTATCGAGCCGATCGCGTTGCCGTACGACGACAGATACGCGACGAGACTCTTGAGGCTGCCTTTTACGTTGACGAGGCAGGAAACGATCTTGCCCGCTTTGAGATTGTAATGCGTCTTGACCTCTTCGTTGCCGTTGAAGGTGAAGCCGTACGTGTAGTTGCGTCCGCCCTTTGCCGGGAGCTCGATGCTGCCGTCGTCCTCCGGCTCCTCGGTCTTGCCGCCGCCGCTGAACACGTCAAGCGCGTCCATGTTGAAGGTCTCGCCGTGGTCGGTTATACCGCGGAGACGGGAATCAAGAGGTATCTCTTCGCCGTCTTCGGTCCCGAAGCCGTAGAAATACTGAGGTCTTATCTGGTGCGTGTCGTCCTCGCGGATCGCTATCCTCGATACCGAGCAGTCATAGAATCCTATCCCACAGGGGAAGAACGGCTTGCTCATAGCGTCGAAGAGGATGCCCGTGGACTCGGAATTGTATGCGCTGAAATGACATCTGTAGAAGGATATGGAGTCAACGAACGCGAGGTGCGCCGCTATCGAATCCTTTGTCTGGGTACAGTCGAAACGGCAGTCGGTCAGGACGGTCAGCCACGTGTCGTTGTTGTTGGAGTCGTCGCCGTCCATTTTGAGGGCTGTCCCGCCGTCATAGAGACAGAAGGAGGCGATGCTCTCAAACCTGTTGTAGATGTTGTAGTTTCCGGTCGGGTATCCGCCGCCCATGACGTTTATGCCGATCTTGGTGAATCCGATCGTCGTTATGTTGTGGAAATAACTCCCGCAG